>JAGPHI010000303.1 GCA_018055565.1 Oscillospiraceae bacterium
GTTCTTGGTATGGTATAATAGAAGAACTGAACAATAAGCTGCTGACAGTTATAGTTCCCTGATAGTTCTTGGTATGGTATAATATGCGGTCGGCGTTCTTTCCATCATATTTCGTTATAGTTCCCTGATAGTTCTTGGTATGGTATAATGGTCTGCGCCGCTGTATGCCACTCCGTCAGGTTATAGTTCCCTGATAGTTCTTGGTATGGTATAATGTTTAAATAAATCGCATCTATTGGCAATAAGTTATAGTTCCCTGATAGTTCTTGGTATGGTATAATAGGCTATGCAAAAACACGCCTGCGGCTTGGCCGCAGGCGTGTTTTTGTTTTAGAATAAAACCGAAAAAACCCATCAATAAAGGCTTTCGTTTTAAAAAATACTCAATTGTTCGCAAATAAACGGTGCGTCATCGGGCGCCAATTTGCCCACTAATATTTCAATGGATTCATATTGCTTTTCTGTAATGGTTAAAAGGCGCACCGAGCCATTGTCCGGCAATTTGCCATATAAGCGCGCTTTGTGCTTTTGCACGGCGTCCATGCCGTTGCATATGCGCGTATACAGCGAAAATTGCAGCATGTGGTAACCGTCTTTTAATAAAAAATTGCGAAAAGCGGTGGCTACATGGCGCTCCTGCTTGGTTTTGACGGGCAAATCGAAAAAAACAAATAACCGCATAAACTTATTCATAGCAATGCTGCTTTGCCTCCAAAAGCTGTGGCAAAAGCAAGGCGCCCCCTGCACTGTTTGTGCATGCGCCAAAGCTTTGCACGGTTTTTTCGATAGCGTAGTTTACGCTGTAAGATGCCTTGCCGATGCGGATATCCAAATTTAGCAGATTAAATAGCGCGCGTTTTAACTGCGGCGTGAATGCTTCGGTATCCGCACTTACATTGCAGGCCACAAATAAATCCACTACGGGGCGATAAGGCTCGATAAAATCGTCGGCAAGGTTGAACGCGTTGAGCTCGCTGCAATGAAACAGGCCAAAGGCGGGCAAAAACCCATAAGCCGCCAAATGCCGCGCCACCACGCCGCGCAAAATGGCATAGCCATAATTGAGGCAGGCGTTGCGCACGTCCTCTTGCCTGCGCGCAAACCCCGCGCCAAACAGCGCGCGAAAATAAGCGGCGGCAGCGGCAGCTTCCACATGGCCTGCGTCGCCAGAGGTTACTGTGCGCGCCATAGCGTGCAGCGCGGCGCACTCGGCCGCTTTTCCGCAAAGCGCAAGGCATGTGGCTTGGTTTTGTATTTTGGATACAACAATTTGCTGCCAAAGGCGTTTTTTGTATGGGGTGCTGAGGGCAAGCTGATTTTTCAGCACGGCCAAATGTCGCGAATGCTGCGAAAAAGGCATCAGCACTGCCGATGGCAAATGCTTTTCATCGCAAATTAGCACGCACACATTGTTTTCGCTAAGGGCGCAGAGCGCAGCCGTGCTGATGCTGCCGCGCAGGCTTTCCAGCAGCAAACAGCTGATATCTTCGAGCGGCACGCTGCGCTCGATGTCGGTTTTTACAATCAGCTGCGCATTTTGCACCGAGAGCTGCGCGGGGCTTTCCACAAGCAAATTACGGTACGCCATAACGCCTCCTATTTAGGAACGGATTTGTTGGATATATTTTTCTTTTGATTAAAACATTGGCGCTTTTCTTTTTTAACAAAGCTGATGTTGCCAAGCACGTCCACTACGCATTTTTGCAACTTCGGCAATGTTTTTACACCCAAACCAGCTATGTTATAGGTGTGGTCGTGCGTAAATACACCCAAGCTTCCAGTAGAAATATTCATGCCGGAATAATACAAGTATCCTTCTGAAAAGCTGCACTTCGCAGGTAAGCTGCTTTCCTTTTGCACAATGGAAAACTCTTTAGACTCGTTAAATTCTACATAAATTAAGTCGTTTGCATAGAGCGAAAACAGAAAATCGCTGTCATGCATCTCTTTCCATTCGCTGAAAGGCTTGTGCGCCACTACGGCCTTGTTTGGCAAAATGGGTTTTACTGTGTCCGCTACATAGATGGGCACGAGATAGTAACCGTCGCCCTCGATGTAAAACACGTCGGCGCGCACCATGCTGTCGTTATCGGCCGCCGCTTTGCCGCCGTGCACCGGCACATAAACCGTCGCTTTTTCATAAAGCTGCACCCTTTTAACCAGTGAGCCGCTTTTTGGTTTATAAAAAGGCTCGGCAAATGCTTTTTTTGCGTCGCCGCCAAAGGCAGACAAACGTGCTTTTAATGCGCTGTACAAAATGGTGTCGCGTTCGGGGCGGTAGTAATTTGCTAACTCGCCGTCCTTGTCAAAGGTCAAGCTTGTTAAGGGCTTTTTAACAAGCAAAAGCTCATCTTCGATCGCTTTCAGGCTTTTGATGGTGGCCTTGTGCGCGGCACCGGTAATTTTATGGCGCGGCATGCGCGAAACAAAAATGGGATTTACCGCGTCGATATCCGCTTGCGTATAATTGGGCAAATGCGCTTCGCACAAAAGCTCTGCGG
>JAGPHI010000030.1 GCA_018055565.1 Oscillospiraceae bacterium
ATCTGGCAAAAGACCCGCAGGAGGAGCGCAATTTATATAATAATCCCGCCTATGCCGAGCAGCAGCAAACGCTGACCGCGCAGCTGGAAAAATGGTTTGTGCGATATGTAAACCCCGAAATTGACGCCGTGCGCGAGCCCATTACAGGCAAAGGCCAGCTTTCGCGCGTGGGCATTTACGCCGAGGGCAAGCCCGCACACGCCGAAGTGGCGGATTATCAGCGAGAGCGCTAAACCTTGCGCCTATAGCACGCTATTTTAAAAAACAAGGCGTAAAATACTATAAACTACATAAATAAACGCTTTCACCGTGTTTTACTGGCCTTTTCATCCGCTGCAATGCTGTGATACAATAAAAAGCCTATCGGCACCCGCACTTGGGGGCCGATAGGCTTTTTTGTTTGCAAATTGCAGAGCGCTACGCCGTTACAGATTGCGCAGCAAGGGCATTAGGGCATCCACCACCTGGCGGGCAACAATTTGGTAGCCCTCTTCTGTGTAATGCACATCGCCCGGGCAAACAAACATGCTGGCCGAAAAGGGGGCGGTGACGGCATACAGGTCATTCACAGGGATATCCATTTGCTGCATGATATTTTGCGCAATGGCGTTGTATTTTACTTCGTCGCCCACAAAGCGCCCTGCCTCGTCCGGCGGCACCACCGTGGTGGTGGCCCATACCAGCTTTGCGCCGGTGGTACGCAGCTTTTGTACAATGATTTGCAGATTTTGCGCATAATCGAAAGGCGTAACCGACAATGTGCCGTTGATTTTATCGCGGTTGCCATATACCTGCGCATCTGGATGCCGATAGGCAATATCGTGCAGGCCCCAGTTAAAATGGATGATATCCGCTTTGCATTCGGCTAGCCAAGCATCCAGCTCCTCTACGCCAAATGCGGTGGAGCCGCAATTAATCAGCATCCCCTGCGCATCGGAAGGCCTTACAATATTGGCAATGCCCGCAAGCGCATCGCGCACATATGGGCTATATCCAATGGAAATCGAATCCCCTAAAAGCAGCACAGTGGGCAGAGAGGCATCTTGCGAATTTGCATCCATATGTATTGATTGGTGCTGCTGCGGTGTATAAAAGCTCATGTTTTTCACTTTCCTTTAACGCGTTTTCCTATACAGTTTTGCAGATATGCACGCGCGCGCATACGCCTTTGGCGTATGCGATTGCATCAATGGCTGTGGCAAAGCGCACAGACATGCAACCCGCAAAAACACGGTTATTACTATAAAGTATAGTACAAGCGCTAGTGTGCGTCAAGGCTTTTGACGGGCAATTTCGAAACGTTTCAATATCGCAAATTGCGCTTTTTGCCATTTTATTTGATTTTTCTTGTAAATTAGCGCTTTCTATTGTACTATTAAGAAAACGGCGGTTTAACCGCCCGCAAAGGAATGGTGCTTGCCATGTGCAACTGTAAAATCGATTTAAACAAAAACTGGCGCTTTGCCCCCCTGTTTGCAGAGGAAATGCTGCGCGATGATTTTGAAAGTGCAGGCTTTTTGCCTGTAGAGCTGCCGCATACCAACAAGGTTTTACCGTTTCACTATTTTAACGAGGCCGATTATCAATTGATCAGCTGCTATCGCAAAACGCTGTTTGCGCCAAAGGATTGGCAAGGCAGCTTGGCGCTTTTAACCTTTGCGGGCGTGGGGCATGTGTGTGAGGTGTATATCAACGGCCAAAAAGCCGGCGAGCATCATTGCGGCTACACGGCTTTTACACTGGATATTGCGCCTTATTTGCAGTATGGGCGCGAAAATGTGATTACCGTAAAGGTAGATTCGCGCGAGCGCAGCGACACGCCGCCCTTTGGCCATGTGATTGATTATCTTACCTACGGCGGCATTTACCGCGAGGTGTATTTGGAAATTGAAAACCCGTGCGGCCTTTCGGATGTGTTTGTGTATACCGAAAACACGTTAACGCAAAGCAAAACCGCCTGTGCCGAAATTAGCGTGCGAAACGCGGCAGAGGGGCTTTGCCTTGTATGCGAGCTGCAAGACGCCGCGGGCGAAACATTGGCAAAAAGCGAATTTGCGGTGCAGGGCGCATGCGGGGTATATCGTATCACCGCGCCAAACGCCGCCTTATGGACGCCGGATGCGCCTATTTTATACACGATGCGTGTGACGCTTTATCGCGATAAGGCATGCCTTGCCGAAAAAGCCGTGCGGTTTGGCTTTCGCGAGGCGGTTTTTAAGCCGGACGGCTTTTATCTAAACGGCCAAAAACACAAGCTGATTGGCCTTAACCGCCATCAAAGCTACCCCTATGTGGGCTATGCGATGCCAAAGCGCGCGCAAATGCGCGATGCAGACATTTTAAAATACGAGCTGGGTGTAAACACCGTGCGCACCTCGCATTACCCGCAAAGCCAACATTTTATCAACCGCTGCGACGAAATTGGCCTATTGGTATTTACGGAGCTGCCGGGATGGCAGCATATTGGCGATGCGGCTTGGCAAGCGCAAAGCGTGCAAAATGTGGCGGACATGATTGTGCAAAACCGCAACCACCCCAGCGTGATTTTATGGGGCGTGCGCATAAATGAATCGCAAGATTCTGACGCATTTTATGAAGAAACCAACGCCAAAGCACATGCGCTTGACCCTACGCGCCAAACAGGCGGCGTGCGCTGCATCGCCAAAAGCAAGCTTTTAGAGGATGTGTATACCTACAACGATTTTTTGCACAATGGCATAGCCGATGGCCTTGCCCCAAAGAAGCAAATTACAAGCGCCGATGCGCCGTATTTGGTAACGGAATACAACGGCCACATGTACCCCACCAAGCCCTTTGACGACGAGCCACACCGCTTGCAGCACGCAAAGCGGCACGCGCGCGTTTTAGATGCCATGTTTGCCGCCGATGGCACGGCGGGCTGCATCGGCTGGTGCATGTTTGATTATAACACGCACAAAGATTTTGGCGCGGGCGACGGCATTTGCTATCATGGCGTGATGGACATGTTCCGCAATGCAAAGCCCGCAGCCGCTGTATATGCAAGCCAAAGCGACAGCATCGGCCCTGTTTTACAGGTAAGCAGCTCGATGGATATTGGCGATCACCCCGCCAGCACCATTGGCGAAGTGTATGCATTTACCAATGCCGACAGTGTGTGTTTATATAAAAACGGCGTGGCCGTAAAGGAATATACGCACGCCAACAGCCCTTACCCGCATTTGCCGCATGGCCCCATATTGATTAACGATTTTATCGGCGAGCTTTTGGAAACGAATGAGGGCTTTTCTAAAAAAAGCGCACAATATTTAAAAGATGTGCTGTATGGCGTTTCCAAATACGGGCAAAACGCGTTGCCGCTGCCGCTAAAAGCGAAAATGCTATACCTGATGACGCACGATAAAATGACGATTGCCAAAGGCACCGAGCTATACGGAAAATACATAGGCAACTGGGGCGGTGAAGCCGCCGCGTGCAGCTTTGTGGGCATAAAAGACGGTGTGCCAATTGCCACTGTGGTAAAAGCGCCCGCGCGGCTGGTAAAGCTGTGTGTGGATGTGGACTGTACGGCGCTTTGCTGCACCACCAGCTGGGACGTTGCCTCGGTGCGCATACGCGCGGTAGACCAAAACGACAATTTGCTGCCGTATTATCAAGGGGCACTTACGCTTTGCGCCACAGGCGCTGTAGAGCTGATTGGCCCCGCGTGCATCACCCTTGCGGGCGGCATGGGGGGCACATATGTGAAAACAAAGGGCATGGCGGGCGCGGGCGCGCTTTCGATACAAACAAATGACGGCGAAGAGCAGATTTTGCACTTCACCGTATCGGAATAACAGATTAATAAAGGGATGGTATCGACATGATGACACGAGAAGAAGCCTTTGCACTGCTTTGCCAGTATAATAAGGAGCCGTTTCACCTTTTGCACGCGCGCACGGTAGAAGCCGTGATGCACTGCTTTGCCCAAAAGCTTGGCTATGGCGAAAACGCCGAGTATTGGGGCTTAGTGGGGCTTTTGCACGATATTGATTTTGAAGAGTATCCCGAAGCACATTGCGTGAAATGCTGCGAAATTTTGCAGCAAAACGGCTTTGACGATGCGTTTATCCATGCCGTGGCCAGCCACGGCTGGGGCATGGCATCTACGGTGGAGCCGGCGCACGAAATGGAAAAGGTGCTTTTTGCGGTGGATGAGCTAACGGGGCTTATCGGCGCAGCGGCGCGCATGCGCCCGTCTAAATCTGTGCAGGATATGGAGCTGGCTTCCCTGCAAAAAAAGTTTAAAGACAAAAAATTTGCAGCCGGATGCAGCCGCGACGTTATCCTACAGGGCGCGGACATGCTGGGTTGGCCGCTGGAAAAGCTTTTGGGTGACACATTAGACGCCATGCGCGAGCGTGAAGAAGCGTATACACTGGGTGTGCGCGGATAAATAAAACCATTGTGCGCACCAAGGCAGCTGCCGCACAGGCACATATCGTCAAAATAGTAAAAGCCCGGCCGCATTGCGGCCGGGCTTTCTGCTTGCTTTTACCAGTCAAACTATATTGGGCTTATACTCAATAGACCTATGCAAAACAAAATCCATCGGGCGAGCCAAGCGCATAAAGCGCTAATTTACTTCATGCCAACGCTGATTTCGCCGTCGCTATTGCGATAAAAACGGCAATTGTTATAGGTTTCTTTGATAACCATGTTGGAAGAGCCGATGGTAATGCGCGCGGGCGGGTAAATGGTGGAGCATGTCAGTGTGGAATTGCCCACATCCAAAATCTCGGCGGCTATCTCGTCGCGCCGTTTTTCAACGCGCTGCTTTTTCAAAGTGAGAATCGACAGCTTACCATTTAACGAGGCCAGCAATTTCGCGGCTTCGTCGGCATTTTTGCCAGAGGCAATAATGCTTTCTAGGTAGGCGATGCTTTTTTTCGCTTCGCTGTATTGCGCATCCACCTCTTTAAACTGCGCTTCCACTTCGTTGCGCTCGCGCAAAATAGAAGGGGTGGAGCCTAAAATAATGGTGGTGGGTGTGGATGAATTAGAGCCAATTACCTTTGCTTCAATCGAGCCAAAATCGGTGATTTTGCCGCCTGTAATCAGGCCCTTGCCCGTTACCTTGATATTGGCATCGCATTCTATTTTAGAGTTGATAATCGATTCGCTGGCAAGGTTTCCGCCGCAAATAACATTGCAGTTTTCGATAAATTTTGCGGTAATTTCGCCGTTTGCCTGCAAAATGCCTTTGCCCATGCCATTGATGCCTTTTTCGATGTGAATATCGCCGCCTGCATACAGCGAGGCGCCCTCCACCATGCCAAACACGGTAATGCTGCCCTCGGTTTTAATAGAATAGCCTTCCAGCACATCGCCTGTAACGATAATGTTGCCCACAAAATCCACATTGCCTGTGCCATTGTCTACATTGCCTTCTATTTTATAAACATTGTCCACGCAAAAGCGATCCTTGCGAAACACCAAGCTGCCGCTGCATGTAGCCACTAGCTGCGTATGCGTTTCGTCTACCTCTAGCGTTTCGGTGTTTTCGCCGCGCGTTAAAATCAGCTTGTTGCCGGGCTTTGGCATCAGCTTTTCGCCAAACACACTAATGCCCTCGGTGCCGGGGGTAGGCGCAGTCATTTCGCAAATAACAGCCCCCTTGTCCACAATGGTAACAAGATGCATATTTTTAAAATCAATCGACCCATCCGGCCTAGTTTCAAAATGCGGCTTTGTTTCGCGCGAATAATTTTCCGTAATCACGGCATCCTCGCCATTTACGGCGGGCGTGCCAATTGCAAACACAATTTCCTTTTCGTAGGTGGGTGCCAAAATCAGCTCCAGCGCCGCTTCGTCCACGCCTGTATTGATGCCCAAGTCCGTCAGCACCGTTTGCAAAAACTCCATGTCCCAATCGGGCAGCGGCTCTTCTTCCTCTTCTTCAAACAGTGCCTGTGTGTCGATGTCCTGTGCGCTTGTGCTGTCTATCTGCGCGGTTTCGCCGTTTGGTTGTGCTTGTGCTTCGGTTGCAGCTGTGCCCGGCTCGGCGGTATCGGCCGATGCCTGCGGCAGCGAATCGGTGCTTTGCGGCGGTAGATATTCGCGCCGTTCCATTTTGGCATACAGCTGGGTGCTGTCTGTCCAAATGCGCATATATTCGCATCGTTCATCAAACGTGGCCAGCTTTACCGCGTTCCATTTTAAATTGTTTTGCTTTGCCGCAAATCCGGCAATAGGCTCCACTGTTTTTTCCGCAGCGGGATTTTCTACCGCTGCATTCGCCACTTGGGGCGGGGGAGCTTGTATCTGCTCATCGTGCACAGCCTTGCTTTCCTGCGCCGCTTTGCTGCGGCTAAACAGACCGAACAACAGGCTTTCGTTTTTTCCGTCGCTTTTCATCTGCTTCCCCTCCTCTCCTTATTTGCTTTCCATTAAAAAGTCCATTCGCCCAGCTTTGCGGATTTAATACGCATCGTGCCCGTTGCTGCGTCAAAAAAGAGTGTGCGCCCATAATCCTTGCCAGTATCTTCTGCCACAATGGGGATGCGCAGCATGGCAAGCCACTGCTTTACGGCGCTGACATTTCTATCGCCGATATTGGCAATAGAGGAATTGGACATCGCGGCAAACATCTGTGCCCCGCCCGCAATTTTGGCGCGCAGCCGTGTGGGATTTGCGCCATTGATGTTCATCATTTTTAATAGCTCTTTAATGCCCGTATCCGCAAATTTGTACGGCTGATTGGTAACATTGGTCAGCTGCGTGCTGGACGGCAGCATAATATGCGCTAGCCCCGCAAGCTTTATTTGGCTGTCGTACAGGCAAATGCCCACACAAGAGCCAAGCGCGTAGGTTACTAAAACGTCCTCAGTTTTGGCAATATTGATATCCGCGATACCCACCGTTATCATTTTGCCCATTAGGATACACCAAGATGTGTCATAATCTTATCAAGCGAATCCACCTCAGGAATCAGCAATATATGGCTTACCAAATTATCGCTGTCGCTGTTAAAGGAATCCTGAATAAGTATGATATGGTCACTAATATTGCCAAAGCAAATGGCCGGAACGCTGAGGATCGCCCCCGCCATATCGATACAGGTGGATGGCACCGAAATGTCGATTGTTAAAGAGGTAAGCTGCGCAATCGCATTAACGTAAGACGCCGCCATAATATTGCCGATTTCCTGCAAGGCCGACATCGACATCTCGTCTATCTGCGAAAAATCCGTTAGCTCCTGCCCCAAAAGCGCATTCAGCACTGTGTGCGTAAATTCCTGCTCGAGCAAAAACATCATCATGCCCTTCACGTCACCGCTCAAGGTAAATAAAATACCGACAATCATATTTTCAGGGCCGCCCAAAAGGTCGGTTACCTGCTGATATTCTAAAATATTAATGGTAGGCACGCTGATGTTGACCGATTTTTGCAGCATCGACGAAAGCGAGGTTGCGGCATTGCCTGTGCCGATATTGCCTATCTCGCGCAATACGTCCAGTTGGATATTATTCAGTTCGCGATAATCTTTGATTGCCATATATTTATTCCTTTCTCGGAGAACTGTGCCCGCCTGCCCGCTTTTTAAAAAATGATTGTCTTTGCTTCATGGCGACAATTGCGCAATTCTCAAGGTTTGAAATGCTGTTTTCAAACCCCGCATCCTTCTCACTCATTGCGATAAACGTTATCGCAAATTATTAACCATTTCATCAATTTGATCCGCTGTTTGCACCATGCGCGCATTTAATTGAAACGCGCGCTGCGCTTCAATCATGCTAACCATTTCATCGGCCATATTCACCGACGAGTTTTCCAGCGAATACTGGCGCACTAAGCTGCGTATCTGCCCCGGCTTTTGCGCCACGCCCGTGCCCGAAATGCCCGTTTCGGTAAAGCAGCTGCCGTTTGCGGGCGAAAGGCCATACGGATTGGCAAAATGATAAACACCCAGCTTATCGCCAAGCCCCGTAATATCC
>JAGPHI010000031.1 GCA_018055565.1 Oscillospiraceae bacterium
CTGTTAAGCGCGGTGCTGGGTGATAGGCAGCTTGCAGCGGCAGATATCAGCAAAAAGCTTGGCCGCGGCAAGCACACCACGCGCGAAGTGGAGCTGTTTGAAGCATGCGGCGGCCTTGTGGCCGATACGCCCGGCTTTGCCAGCTTAGAAATGGAAAAAGCAGCGCAGCTGCCAAAAGAAAATTTGCAATTTGCGTTTTTGGATATCAAACGCTATTTTGGCCAATGCAAGTTCACAGGCTGTTCGCACACGGTGGAAAAAGGCTGCGCGGTGCAAGCGGCGCTGGCAAACGGCGAGATTACGCCTTCGCGCTACGAAAGCTATAAAACACTGTACGAGCAAGCAAAAGAAATCAAGGATTGGCAGCGGTAATACTGCCGCTTTACAGGAAAGGGAGCAATGCAATCATGAATCGATGTATTATTTTAGCGGCAATGCCCGTCACGGTGCAAATGCGCGAATACTGTTCAGACGGCGATTATGTAATTGCTGTGGATGCGGGCTATGAAAATGCGCGCACGCTGTGCCTTACGCCGGATCTTTACGTGGGCGATTTCGACAGTGCGCCACCTTTAAAAAATGCGCAAAACATCATTCGCCTTGCGCAGGACAAAGACGAAACGGATACATATTATGCCGCAAAGCTGGCGGTGGAACGCGGCTTTACCGATGTGGTAATCTTAGGGGGCCTCGGCGGGCGTTTTGACCATTCGCTTGCCAATATGGCAGCGCTTTTATATCTTGCGCAGCATGGCGTGCGGGCAAAGCTTGCCGATGAAAACAATGAAATATCGGTGCTTTTGCCGGGCCATTACGACATCACTCCCAAAGAAGATTTTTATTTTTCTATCTATCCCATTGAGGCCACTGCAAAGGGCGTTACGCTCAAACACGTAAAATTTCCGCTTGAAAATGTAGATTTGCACAACACCTTTCCCATTGGCACCAGCAACGAGTTTCGCTATGTGCCCGCAAGCATTGAGGTGAAAACAGGCGGTTTGTTTTTAGTGCTTTCGCGCAAAGAGTAACACATTGCCTTCCTTTGGTATATTATAGTGTAGAGCGCTATAAGGAGGAATCAGCTATGCAGGTTATCGTGTTTAAAAGCCCTAAATGTCTTGCAGGGTTACTGCGGGCGATTTTTAAAATCAAAAAGACGCCGCAATAATAAAGATACAATAAAATAAAAGCCACTTGTAAGCCGATACTACGGCGCGCAAGTGGCTTTTTGCTGCTTATTTGGGCGGCAAACACAAAAAAACGCCTTGTACCTTATGTGCACAAGGCGTTTTTGGCATACTGGCCAACCTTCGCGAATATAGATAATTTAGAACAGCGAAAGGGGCGAGTAGTAGATGGATTTAAAGGTGTACAAAGATTCAATTACGGCAGCAGAAACAATTTGCGATACGAAGGCAGAGCTGCCCATCGAAACAGAAATTCTGATTCCCGATTATCTGCCGCAGGTATTTAAAATTGTGAAATGCTTTGTGCGGCTTGTAGTATTGCAAAAACAAATTTTGCAAGGGCGGCTGACGGCGGAGGGATATCTGCGGTGTGTTGTGTATTACCAGTCAGACAGCGAGCAAAGCCTTTGCCAAATTGAACAAAAGGTGCCGTTTTCAAAGCAGGTAGAGCTGCGCGAGGGCGAATATCGCAATTGGTACGCCTTTGTTACGGGCGAAACCGAATACCTCAACTGCCGCGCCGTAAATCAACGCCGCATTGATATCCGCGGTGCATATGCGCTTTCCGTAAAAGTGAGCGCAAGCATGGAGCAGGAAATCCTCACCACATTAAGCGAAAGCGGCATGGAGCAAAAACTTGCGGCGCTGAAAGGCGTGCGCACGGTTGCGGTGCAAGAAAAGCTTGTCACTGTGGAAGAAACAATTTCCTTTGATGCACAGCCCGTTATGGTGCTGGATATCAGCTCGCAAAGCGCCGTAAGCGAAGTGAAAATGATAGCGGGCAAAGCGGTAGTAAAAGGCGATATTACGTCAGAAATTACATACCGCACCGCGCCCGGCTATGCCGTGCAAAAGGCTGTAAAGGTGTTAAGCTTTAACGAGGTTTTGGATATGGAAGGCGCTATGCCAGAATGCCAAAGCTTTGTGTTTGTAGAGCCCACAGGCTGCACCGTGCTTGCAGGCACAGACGGCGCCGAGGGTGCCATTTCTGTCACGGCGCTCATCACGGCACGCGCCTATCAGCAGTGCGAATATCTTGCGGTGTGCGATGCATTTTCTACAGTTTACGAAACCAGTTTGGAAAACAAGTCCGTTGCGCTGGAAAGCGTTACCGATAATTTTATTACGCAGGTTTCGGCTGTGGCCGAGGGCAATTTGCCCGATGAAAACGCACAGATTATTGATGTGCGTGCAAGCGCCCTGCCCGTAGAGATTATTGAAGCAGACGGCGAATTAACGGTGCGCGGACGCGCGATTGCGCATATCATCTGCATCAATTCGCTGGGCGAGATTGATTGCTATGATAAAACGGCCGAGTACGTGCTGCCCAAACGCTATTTGGGCGATTTGCAAAACACCAGTGCCATCTGCGTGCCCACAGTCATTTCTGTTTCTGCGCGTAAAGCAGGGGCCGAGGCGCAGGCAAAAATTACGCTTTCGGTGCAGGGGCTTATCACCAATCGCATCAAAACAGGCGTGCTTGAGCGCGTAGAGGAGCTGGGCGCGCATCCAAACGAAGAAAGCGACATTGCGCTGCGCATTTATTACGCAGATGCAGGCGAGGATTTATTTGATATCGCCAAGCGCTATCACGCTTCGCCCAGCTTCATTGGCAGCGTAAATAACATCGAGCAAGGCACGCTGCAAACAAGACAACAGCTTTTGATACCATCGGCAAATTAATGTGAGGGGAGAGAGTACAGTGGATTTTAACAGTATTTATCACGATATTGCCACGCGCACAAACGGCACGGTATTTCTGGGCGTTGTAGGCCCTGTGCGCACAGGCAAAAGCACCTTTATCAAACGCTTTATGGAGCTAATGGTTCTCCCCGAAATCAAGGGCGAGGCGTTCAGCCAGCGCGCGCGCGACGAGCTGCCGCAATCTGCGGCGGGGCGCACCATCATGACCACCGAGCCCAAATTTGTGCCGGAGCAGGCTGTCACCATCGAGCTAGACAGCGGCGTGTCGTTTAAAACGCGCTTAATCGACTGCGTGGGATATATGGTGCAAGGGGCGATGGGGCACGAAGAGGACGAAAAACCGCGCATGGTAAAAAGCCCGTGGTTTGATGAAGAAATTCCGTTTGATATCGCCGCCGAAACAGGCACCCGCAAGGTTATTACCGACCATTCCACCATCGGCATTGTGGTAACCACAGACGGCAGCATCAGCGATATCCCGCGCGCGCAATATGAGGCGGCGGAAGAGCGTGTGGCCGAAGAGCTTGCCAAAACTGGCAAACCTTATATCTTTCTTTTAAACTGCGTTGCGCCGGATTCGCCCAAAAGCATTGCGCTGGCAAACGCCTTGTCGGAAAAATACGGACGCGTGGTAATGCCCATCAGCTGTGTGGATTTAACCGAAGAAACGGTGCTGGAAATTTTAAAAAGCGTTTTATATGAATTTCCTGTCAAAGAGCTTTCGGTATCCATGCCCAAATGGGTAACGATGCTGGATACAGGGCATTGGCTGCAAAGCGCCGTATACACCGCCGTGCGCGAATATGCCGCAAAGGCACTGGCCATGAAGCAGCTTGTTGATGAAAAAAACACCGTACAATGCGAATTTTTACAAAGCAGCCGCCTGCGCGAAATTGATCTTGGCACGGGCGCGGCAGCCATCGAGCTTTCGCTGGCGGGCGATATCTTTTATAAGATTCTTGGCGAAACAACTGGCCTTGAAATTTGCGATGAAGCCAGCTTGATGCCATGCATTATCAATCTTGCCAAAATTAAAACGCAATACGAAAAGGTAAAAAGCGCGCTCGAGCAGGTGCAAGCGACAGGCTATGGCATTGTGATGCCCACCATAGACGAATTGCATTTAGAGGAGCCCGAAATTGTAAAGCAAGGTGGCCGTTATGGCGTGCGTTTACGCGCCAGTGCGCCCTCGGTGCATCTATTAAAAGCCACAATATCCACCGAGGTTTCACCCATAGTTGGCAGCGAAAAGCAATCGGAAGAGCTTGTAAAAAGCCTTTTGCAAGATTTTGAGCACGACCCCATTAAAATATGGGAAAGCAATATCTTTGGCAAAAGCCTGCACGAGCTTGTAAACGAGGGCTTACAAAACAAGCTTTTGCATATGCCGCAGGATGCACGCGCTCGCATTCAAGAAACGCTGGAGCGTGTAATTAACGAAGGCTGTTCGGGATTAATCTGTATTATTCTATAACTCGTCGCAATAAAAGCCCCGTGACGGCATTGCTGCCGCCACGGGGTTTTTACACGTCACTGTCTATCGCGTTTTTGTCTTCGGTGTAATCCACAATGCGTATTTCTTGCGCTAGGAAATAACATTTCAATAATTCGTAGTCATCTGTGCTCACACCCATGCTCATAACCGCATTTCTTGCTTTATCGTACAGGGTTATCGTGGGTGCAATTTCTCTATAGCCAACCCTAAAATGCACCTTGCTGATATCGGATACAGGCAGTTCAATTTGCGCATCGCGGCCTGTTGACAGCGTAAGAAAGTTGCCGTCTATACGAATTTTGTGAAAAAGCATCGGCCAAATTTCCCAAACACAGGCAATGAGTGCAACTATCGTATAGAAAATGCCTTGCCAATAAGATTTGGTTATAATGGGCGACAAATGATTTTGAAAAGCGTAAATATCATATCCTGAAATGGCCATCAGCGCAAATATCAAGGGCAATCTGATATAACGCTTCACACGGCGAACTGTTAAATGACAATCCGATAAGGTAGAGGGATGCCGCAATGCTTTCACAAACTTTCCGCGCGGAGATGCTTCGCAGCCAGAGCTGTTGTTCGTAGTAAAATACAGCACGCCAAGCAAAAGAAGTGTTATGCCCAATACACAGAGAATCAATTGCCACATTCTTTATCGCCCCTTTACATAATCTGCTAATTGCAGTTTACTATATCGGGGCTGTTTTTGTCTAGTAAATTCCCTGAAAAGCGTTATTTTATCTTTGCATATTGCTTTTGTTGTATATGAAAATGGCTTACCAGTGCTTTCAGATTATCCGCTTCGTTTGCAAGCTCATGCGCAGCCGCTGCGCTTTCTTCGGCGGTGGCCGAATTGCTTTGCACCACAACGGAAATTTGATTCACGCTTTCCGACACATGCGATAAAATATCGCTTTGCTCGGCGGTTGCCTGCGCAATGCTTTTTACGCGCGCATTCGCTTTGTGTACGCTGTCTATCACGCTTTCAAGCGCCTGGGCGGTAGACACGGCTATCTGTGCGCCACTGTGCACCGCATTTTGTGATGTGGCAATCAGCGCGGCGGTGCTTTTGGCAGCTTCGCTGGATTTTCCCGCAAGGCTGCGCACCTCGTGCGCCACCACGGCAAAGCCTTTTCCGGCAACACCCGCACGCGCGGCTTCCACAGCCGCGTTCAGCGCCAGCAGATTGGTTTGAAACGCGATATCCTCAATGGTTTTAATAATTTTTGCAATTTCGCTTGAGCTGGCATTAATATTTGCCATTGCATTTGTCATTTCCTGCATTTGCGCGCCGGCTTTATCCATTTTTTCGCTCATTGTTCCGGCAATGGTATGGGTTTCTGCGATGTTATTGGCGTTGGCCTGCACATGCTCGGCTAGGTTGCTCACCATTTGTGCCAACGCCTGCACCTCGGCGGCCTGCTCGCTTGCGCCCTGGGCAAGATTCATCGAATCCTGCGAAAGCTGCGCCGATTGTGCCGCTACGCCGTCTGCGCTGTAGTTCATCTGCGAAATCGTTTGTGTTAAATGCACAGAAACCATTTCAAGGGCAGATTTTACCTTGCTAAATTCGCCTGCGTAATCGTGCTCTAACCGATATACCAAATCCCCGTTTGCAATTTGCGTAAGCACCTCAGAAATTTCGGCAATATAATCGCCATATTCACAAAGGCGTGTCACGGTTTTGCCAAAGCTGTCGGCCAATATCCCCAGTTCGTCCTTAAACTGGCCGTCCAAGCGATTATCCAGCTTGCCTTGCGCGATGTTATCCGCCAATATTACCAGCTTTCCCAGTGGCTTAGTAATGCGTTTTTTTACAAACAAATTAATGCTGATTAATACAAGCAAAAGGCCCAACACGGCTGCAAAGGCCACCGACAAAAAGGTATCGGATATTTGTTTATCAATTGCAAAGCGGTTTTTGCCCGTAAACAGTACGCCTGTAACAGTGCCTGCGCTGTTTTTAATAGGGGAATACGCGCACACAAAGTGCTGGCCCATAATTTCCGCTTCGCCGTCAAAGCGCTCGCCCTTTGTAAACACGATATCACGGATGGCGGGCGAAAGCGTTGTGCCAATAGCACGGCTGCCGTTTTGCAGCAAAGTGGTATTGATGCGTTCGTCCTCGGCAAAAATGGTGTAATCGTACCCGCTAATGCTTTGCAGCTTATCCACAAGCTCAACATCCGATAAATTTCTGCCCACGGATACAGTGCCGCATATGCCGGATGGGCTGTAAACGGGGATGGCGCTGCGCACAGAGTAGCGCACATCCGATGCGCTTTCCACATCGGAATAAATGCCGCCGTCAAGCGCTTTTTTTACGCTTTCAAGCGCAGAAAGGCTACCGCTTGCCCCATAAGAACTATAAATAATATTGCCGCTTGTATCTGTTACCGCTACAAAAAAGGCTGCCTCATTTTGCATTTTTGCGCTAACCACAGTGTTAATACGGCTTGTCTGCTTGCTAAGCACGGCTTCTTTAAAGGCGTTGTCCACAGATAAACGCGCAGCTGTGGCCATTGTTTCGCTTTTAAATTCCTCTAGCGTTTCGGCCAATTGATTGGTGCCGGCTACGCATTCCGCTTGAAAGATTTCCAGTGTTAAGGCCTCCATGCGCCGCAGGGTAAATAAGGTTACAATTGTTAATATTGCAGTTAAAAACACAGCGATAATTGCATTGATTTTGGCACCCATTTTTAAATACCGTTTGTTTGCATGTTTCATGCTCTTTACTCCTTTATATAATCGTATATGGATAATTCTGTATAAGCTTCCTTTAATATCCATATTATAACATTGAATTACAAAAATTACCAGTATATTTTTAACAAATTATGGAAAAAACTATTCTTGCAAAAAAACACATGTAATACTTGACAATTGCTATATAAGTATAGTAATATATTAAAGCGGCACTTCGAGGGCTCGGTTTTGCGCCCATAGCTCAGGTGGATAGAGCAACTGCCTTCTAAGCAGTGGGCCAGGGGTTCGAGTCCCTTTGGGCGCACCAACTATATTGCCGATATGGCATATAAGTCTTTTGCGGGGGCAGTTCCCGTATCGCTTTGGGGTGCAAGGCAAAATGTGGTGGCTGTAGCGTAGCCGGTTAACGCGCCAGTTTGTGGCACTGGAGATCGTGGGTTCGAATCCCATCAGCCACCCCACAACGTTAAAAAGGCAAATTCGTGAGAATTTGCCTTTTTAACAAATATTGGGCTGTCGCCAAGTGGTAAGGCAACGGACTTTGACTCCGTCATTCCGATGGTTCGAATCCATCCAGCCCAACCAATAAAAAAAGACGCTTCGGCGTCTTTTTTTTGTTATATTTTGCCTTATCGGCTCTTTATATAGGGGCATTTGTACGCAATATTTGCACTTGTGTTTACAGTTGGCTGATAAGGCCTTTTGTAAGTGCTACATCGTATTGCTTGCGGCT
>JAGPHI010000032.1 GCA_018055565.1 Oscillospiraceae bacterium
ATACATTTCAAGCGGAATTAAGGTAAGGCCCTTGAGCTTGCGTTCCTCGTTTAAATGGCGTATTTCTTTTTTATGCACAAGTAAACGCCGCACACGCACGGGATCGCGATTAAAGATATTGCCTTTTTCGTATGGGCTGATGTGCATGCCCATCACATAAAGCTCGCCGTTTTGGATTTCCACCCATGCGTCCTTTAAATTAACGCCGCCCGCGCGGATGCTTTTTACCTCGGTGCCCACAAGCTCGATGCCTGCTTCTAGGCCCTCTAACACAAAATAGTCGTGCCTGGCCTTGCGGTTTACCGCGATGCTTTTGTTTTCTTTCGCTTCGGCCATTTTGCGTTCCTTTCTGCCAGAGAGCGGTTCTCTTTGGATATTACACTATACCCCATTATGCCTGTAGTGTCAAGCGAAATGTGTCGGTAAAGGGTGGCAAATTTTGTATTTTATATGCGCGTTGTATTAAAGCTCGCCTCTATTCAGCAGCGAGCGCCCCAGCGTAACCTCGTCGGCATATTCTAAATTGCTGCCAACCGGCAAGCCATAGGCAAGGCGCGTGGCGCGCACGCCAAGCGGCTTTACAAGCTTTGCAAGATACATCGCCGTGGCCTCGCCCTCTACGGTAGGATTGGTGGCCATAATCAGCTCATGGATGGTGCCGTCTTGCAAGCGCGCCAAAAGCTCTTTTACGGTAAGCTGCTCGGCCGTGATGCCATCCATCGGCGAGATAAGGCCATGCAATACATGGTAACGCCCTTTAAATTCCCGCGTGCGCTCAAACGCCGACACGTCGCGCGGGGTTTCTACCACGCATATTACGGATGCATCCCGCGCATCGTTGGCGCAGATAGAGCAAACGGCATCTTCGGTAAAGCCCTGGCACACCGTGCAGCGATGGATTTTGGTGTGCGCGTCCTCGATGGCACGCGCAAAATCCAGCGCCTCTTTTTTGTCCATGTTCAGCACCTGATAAGCAAGGCGTGTCGCGCCCTTGCGGCCAATGCCGGGCAGCTTTGCAAATTGCTCTATCAATCGCTCCAGCGGAGCCGCATTATAGTTCATAGCGATGGCGTTCCTTTCAGTACGGAAATCAAGCGCGCAAAAGCATTACATGCCGGGCAGATTTAACCCGCTTGTAATTTTGTCCATCTCGGCATCGGCGGTTTCATCCACTACGCGCACAGCCTCGTTGACAGCGGCTGCCACAAGGTCCTCCAGCATTTCCAAATCGTCGGGCTGCACGGCATCGGGATTGATTTTCACCGCGGTTACCTGATGCTTGCCCGTCATGGTTAGGGTAATCATGCCGCCGCCTGCTGTGATGGTGTAGCTTTCTGCTTCAAGCTCCTCTTGGCGCTGCTTTACATTGGCTTGAATTTGCTGTGCCTGCTGCATCAGCTCGTTAATATTTTGTTTGCCATAGCCTTGCGGTAATCTTGCTTTCATAATGATAAACTCCTTTATTCACTGATAATTACTTCTACGCCTTGCTCGGAAAGAGCATGAAGCGCCTCGTGCGCGGTGATTTGTTTTTCGGCGGTAACCTGTTTTTGATAAGGGCCGATGCCATAGCGTTTGCCCGTAACCTCGGCAATAATCTCTTTGATAAGGCCCGAAGAATACGTGTTGGTGCGCATATATTCGGTAAATAAATCGCTTGCGTCGATTAAAATGCGGCGGCCGTCACAATAAGCCGAGGAATTACGCATATTGACGAAAAGGCATTTGTCGCGCTTTTCCATCGCGGCAATCACCGCTTGCCACTCAGGGAATGGCTGCGGCTCGTCCAGCGCCTCGCCCTGCGGCGGCGCGGCATTTGCATAGGCAGATGGCGGCGGTGCAGGCACCGCGGGCGCTTCGGTTTGCTGCAACGGCGGCGCATCCGCCACAAACGGCTTTGGCGGCACTGCGGCCGAAGCTTGTGGCGGCGTGTAGGCAGGCGGCGCTACGTTTGGTGCGGCCTGCGCTTGCGGCACGGGGGGCTGCTGCTGAATCCTGGGCTGCGGCGGCTCGCACAGGGTGAAAAGCGCAAGCTCTAATTCAATGCGGGCATCGGCCCCTGTGCGCATTTTATCCAGCGCCGCACCAAGCATTTTTACCGCGCGAATGGCCTCGTGCTGCGCAATCGAGGGCGCGGCAGCAAGATAGGCCGTTTCGTCCTCGGCAGAAATGCCCGATAAAAGCCCTTCCCCGCCTTTCACGCCCGCTAAAAGCAAATTGCGATAATGGAAAATCAGCTCCTCGGTAAGGCGCTTGATATCAATAGATTGCTCGCGCAGCTGCGCCACAAGAGAAAGCGCCTTTGCGCCCTCGCCCTGCGTGATTGCGCTGCTTAAAGAAAAGAGATAGCTTTTATCGGTAACGCCCGCCATGCGGCGCACCACTTCTTCGTCCACCGTTTCGCCAACGCCTGCCGATGTATCTAAAATAGACATGGCATCGCGCAATGCGCCGTCTGCAAGGCGGGCAATCAGCGCTGCTGCGCCATCTGTAAGCTGGATTTGCTCTTCGCCTGCCACATACAAAAGCCTCTTTGCGATGTCATCGGGCGCAATGCGCGTAAAATCATAGCGCTGGCAGCGCGAAAGAATCGTGGCGGGCACCTTGTGAATTTCGGTGGTTGCTAAAATAAAGATGACATGTGCGGGCGGCTCTTCCATAATTTTTAAAAGCGCATTAAACGCCTGTGTGGAAAGCATGTGCACCTCGTCGATGATGTACACTTTATAGGTGCAAACGCTGGGCGTATAGGCGGTTTCATCGCGCAAATCGCGGATATTATCCACGCCGTTATTGGACGCCGCGTCAATCTCCACCACGTCCAGCACCGAGCCGTTATCAAGCCCCGTGCAAACATCGCATTCGCAGCAGGGGTCGGCACCGTTTGGTTTGCGGCAATTAACCGCTTTGGCAAAAATTTTGGCGCAGGTGGTTTTGCCTGTGCCGCGCGTGCCTGTAAAGATATAGGCATGGCCTACTTTATCATGAAGAATTTGGTTTTGCAATGCTGTGGTAATAGCCGTTTGCCCAACCACGTCCGTAAAAGTAAGCGGGCGCCATTTGCGATATAACGCACGATACAAGCCAAACACCTCACATTCCATAAAAGTAAAAAGAGACAGGCGCGGCGCTATGCTGACTGCGTCAGCATTTAACACCCGCCTGCATCGCCCGGCATACAAAGGGCAGGTGGCCTGCGGCGCACAAAGCATACCACTTAATGCTGCTCGGTTCCCCGCCTGACATGGTTCATGGTGCCTCATCGCACAGGGCCCGCCCTTTGTATGCCCGACGATGCAAGCCGCACTGTCCGAACAATAGTATTATTATAGTATATTTGTACCGCAAAAGTCAATGAGAACTATGTAGAAAAGAAAGGGACGCCACTGTATATGCGCCCGCATTTGCCGCAAAAACGCGGTGAATCCGTGTGCACACGCAAAAGCGCCCCTTGCTGATAGCTGCTTTATGTTTTTATCCCGTGTTTTGCAGCATGCCATAGCAAACGCTATCACGCATGCGCCTGTGCTTATTTGGATGTGGCCGCTTTAGCGGTAGATTTAGCGGTTTTGGGCGCTTTTTCTTTTACTGCCGCTTTGCTTGCGGGCTTTTTGGCAGGCTTATCCGCTTTTGGGGTGGGTTTTTCTGCTTTTGCGGCAGGCTTATCTGCTTTTGCGGTGGGTTTTTCTGCTTTTGCGGCGGGTTTATCCGCTTTTGCGGCGGGCTTCTCTGCTTTTGGGGCGGGTTTATCCGCTTTTGGGGCGGCGGGGGCTTTTACTGCCTTTTTTTCGCCTGTTTTGCGGGCGGGCTTTGCGGCTTTGGGCGCTTTATACGCCGTCAGTTTCCACAATTGGTCTGCACCGTTTACATCTTCCCATATTTGCACGCGCGCACCGTTTACCGCCGCTATATCCACGATGTCCAGCACCTTGCCGGACTGCTTAGACACAAGCTTAAAATAGCCTTTGCCCGCATCCACAATGCGCCAAAGTTGATTATCCTTGCCGATATAATCCCACACATGCACCTGCGTGCCGTTGGCCTCTGCGCCGAGGCTTACGTCTAGCACTTTGCCCGAAAGCTTGTTTTCCAGCTTAAAGTAGCCGTCTGCCACTGCAACGGCAAGCCATGTTTGGCTGTCGCCGTTGGCGTTTTCCCAAAGCTGCACCGCAGCACCGGCAGCACAGTTGAAATCGGCGATTTCAAGGGCGAGGCCGTTTTTGGCGGTGATGGAATAATATACATTGCTTGTTACTGTTTTGCTGTCCATTATGTTTTCCTCTTTCCCATTATGCAGATTAACGGCATCGCGCGGTGAACGCTTTTGTTTGCGCCACGCCTTTGATGGGAATTGTACCACAATTTTCCTTATATTCAAATAGCTACCGCATATTTTTGTAGAGTTACACAGCAAAAAACGGTTTTGCAGGGTACGGGCTTGGACATTGTTGCGTAGGCGCGGCGCAAAACTGAACATATTCGACCCATTGGCCAAATTTTCGCGTTTTGCGCCGATGGCCTTGCGTTTACGACAGCGCCTTGCACAGAATGGTAAGGGCGTTTGCCTTTGTTTCCTGCCATTCGGCATCTGTTTGCACGCCTAAAAGCGCCGTTGCGGTAAACAGCATGCCGCTGGCCGCCATGCGCCCGTAGGCTGGCGTGATATCCGCTGCCACGCTGCCCTCCCGTATGCCCTCCTGAATGGCGCCATCCAGCACGGTATACATGCGCTCCATCATGCGGCAGCGCGCCGCCTCGTGCTTACACAGCGCAGCCGCCATGCCTTCCTCGTGCATGGCCGCATTTACAAGAGAAAACGCGGTTTCGTGCGTTTTCATGGAATCGTGCGCAAAATCAAGCGCCGCGGAAAATTTGTTTTGAAAGCCTTTTTTAGAGGCAATCACCGCTTCAAGCGCGTCGATTTCTTTCCACATCACATATAAAAGCGCACGCGCCAAAATTTCCTCGCGAGAGGAAAAATATTCATACAGCGTGCCTTTGCCCATGCAGGCCGCATCGGCAATTTGCTGCACTTTCAGGGCAAAAAACGGCTCGCCCTGCATAACAAGGCGCGTCACGCCTTCAAATACGGCTATTTCTTTTGGCGAAAATTGATTTTCCATACTGTCCTTTCTCAAAAGCGCTTATTCGTCGCCCACGTCAATATTGTGCATCGGCTTTTTGTGGAAAACATCGTACATAACAGGCACCACCACCAGCGTAAGCAGCGTAGCGTAAGACAGGCCGCCAATGGTAACCACGGCCATAGGCTGGCTCATTTCTGCGCCCATGCCAACGCCAAACGCCATTGTGGACATGGCCAAAATGGTGGTAAGCGCCGTCATCAATACGGGGCGCACGCGCGCGCGGCCTGTTTCTAAAATGGCTTCGTGCTTTTCCATGCCGGAAAGGCGCAATTGATTGATATAATCCACGAACACGATGCCGTTATTTACCACAACACCCGCCAAAACCAAGAAGCCCAGCATGGAGATGATGGAAACCGGCTTGCCCGTAATCCACAGCGCCAGCAAGCCGCCCGTGAACGCAAGCGGAATGGTGAACATGACGATAAATGGCGAAAGCAAGCTTTGGAACTGCGCCACCATAATGAGATAAATAAACACGATGGCAAGCGCAATCATGGCAAACAAATCGCGCATGGCCGAATTGATGCTTTCGTTTTCGCCAAGCATCTCTACGGTATAGCCCTCGGGCGGGGTGTAGTTTTTGAGCGCGGCTTGCAGCTCGCGGCCAACAAGGCCGATATTGTGCTGGGCATCTACCGTGGCCGTTACCGACATGGTGCGCGCGCCGTTTTCGCGGTTAATCGCACGCACGCTTTCTGCTTCACTGATAGAGGCAATGTCGCCAAGACGCAATGTTTTTTCCTTGCCCTCTTTATCCTTTACGGTAAAGGTGTAATCGGCAAGATTTTCTTTTGTAACGGTGTTTGCGTTTGATTGAACCAGCACAACCGGATAATCCTTTGCGCCCATGCTTAACGTGGTGGCCGTGGTGTCGGTTTTTAGCGCGGAGGCAAGCTCGCTAAAAATTTGCGCCACGGTAAGGCCCTCTAGCATGGCCTTGTCTTTATTCACTGTTACACGCAGCTCCGGCGTGCCAACAGGCGGCTGCGCCACTTCGTCGATGCCTTCGATACCCTGTAAAATATCGCGCAAATCCGCGCTGATGCGATTCATCTCATCCAAGTCGCGGCCTTTGATAACCAGCTGCACACCGCTGCCGCCTAGCGCAGACATGTTCATCATCGATTCTTCCACGCTGACCTTGCAGTTATATGGCGCAAGCTTTTCTTTAATTTGGCTTGCTATCTCGGCATTTGTGGCTGTGCGTGTTTCTTTTAAAAGCACATAGGCGCTGATATTCATGCTGCCTGTGCTTGCACCGCCGCCGCCCATGCCCATTGCCATGCCGCCGCCTTCCATAGCGCCCACGGTGTCCACATCCGTTATCGTGGTAAGCTCCTGCATGGCTTTATCGGTTAGCGCGTATGCATCGGCCCTTGTGGTGCCTTTGGGGATTTGCATGCTTACAGACATCTGCGGGCTTTCCATCTTGGGGATAAATTCAAGCCCCATGCCAAAGGCCGTATAGATGCTGAATGCCAAAAGCAAAACCACACCGCCAAGCGTAATCACCTTATGGCGCAGCGCGCTTTTTAGCACCTTTTCGTAGCCGCGCACAAACGCCGCAAACCATTTGTGTTCCTTTTCTTTTGTGTTGCGCAAAAGCCCTGCGCCCATTGCAGGCACAAAGGTAAGCGCCACGATAAGGCTTGCCAAAAGCGAATACGCAATGGTAAGTCCCATGTCGGTAAACAGCTGGCGCGAAATGCCCTGTGTGAACACAATGGGTAAAAACACGCAAACCGTGGTGAGCGTGGATGCAAAAATCGCGCCTGCCACCTGCGTGGCGCCTTTTACGGCGGCCTTTGCCGCAGGCATGCCCTCGTTGCGCAGGCGGTAAATGTTTTCAATTACAACAATGCTGTTATCCACCAGCATACCCACGCCAAGCGCAAGGCCGGAAAGCGAAATAATGTTTAGCGTAACATTGGAAAAATACATCAGCGTCACGGCAACCAAAAGGCTGAGTGGAATACTGAGTGCCACAACGGCTGTGGGCTTTAAATCCTTTAAAAACAGCGCCAGCACCAGCACGGCCAAAAGGCCGCCGTAAATAAGATTGCTTAAAACGCTGGATATAATGATATCGATGTAATCGCCTTGATCCATCAGCGGCGTGATGTGTAAATCGGGGTTTTTGGTTTGCAAATCCTCGATTACCTGCGCCACGCGGTTGGACACAGTGGCGGTAGAGGCGGTGCTTTGCTTTTGAAAGGTTAGCACAACGCCCTCGTTGCCGTTAATTTTGGCATAGCTTTCGCCCGCGTTATCGGTGATGGCGATATCCGCAACGTCGCCGAGGCGCACGTCGCCCACGCCGTCGATATCCATGTTTAGCAAAAGCATATCGCGCACAGCGGCTTCGTCCTGTAGGGCATCGCCCACCTTAACAAGTGTTTTGTCGCCGCCTTCGGCAATATAGCCCGCCGGCATCGCAAAGTTTTGCGCTTTGAGAATATTGCCCAGCATATCCACGGTGATAATGCCCGACAAATCGGCTTTTTTATAAGCTTCGTCGCGGCTTTCGTTGAATTGCTTTTGGGCATCGTCCAGCTTTTCTTTGGCATCTGCAAGCTCTTTTTCGGTATTGGCCAATGTAATTTCGGCTTTGGTTAGCTCATTAACAGCCGTTAGCTTGCCTTTTTCCAGCTCTGTATAGCCTTTTGT
>JAGPHI010000033.1 GCA_018055565.1 Oscillospiraceae bacterium
TGGCCACACCCTGCAATGATTGTATATGCACAAACGCCGCCCAAACAATTTTGGCCGATACCCGCATCGTGTTCTGTCTTCCTCGTTTTCGGGGTATGGCGGGCGGATATGGAATCCGCCCCTACGGGTTGGCATCCTTGCGTTTGCGGGCGGATATGGAATCCGCCCCTACAATTTCTGACCTCTGATTTCTAATTTCTGCCCTCTATTTGCTATTCTCAATGCGTCTGCGCATGACTTCCAGCTCCTCCAGCTGGCCCATATCCATCCAGCTGTTTTCGCTTACGGGATACACGCCCACCTTGTCGCCCGCGCGGCGATAGCGCTCAAAAATATCTGGAAAGCCGCACGCCACGCCATATTCCATTTCCTCTACCACGCGCGGCTCCACCAAATAAATGCCGGTGTTTGTCAAAAAATTCATTTCCGGTTTTTCGGTGATGCGTTTGATGCCGCCCGCATCGTCCAAATCAATTACACCATACGGAATGGTGAAATGCTTGAAAGCGCACACCATTGTAATCACATTGCCCGCCTCGCGGTGATATTTATAAATATCACCGTAATCCGCGTCTATTAGGCAATCGCAATTGGTGAAAAAGAACGGGCGCGTAAGCTTGCCCTTTAAAAGGCTTAAGCCGCCGCCTGTGCCAAGCGGGGTATCCTCGTCGATAAATTGCAGCGAATAATCCTTTTCCACCTCGCCAAAATAGGATTTAATCATGCTTTTTTTGTAATTGACAATCATAGAAAACTCGGTACAGCCAAAGCTTTTAAAGCGCTCGATAATATGCTCCACAATGGGCAGCTCGCCCACGGGTATCAGCGGCTTTGGCAAAATTTTGGTGTATGGATACAGCCGCGTGCCAAGCCCGCCCGCCGTGATTACCACAGGGATATCGGCCTTTTTGCGCGTGTCCACGTCCAAATCGTTTACAAAGATAATATCCTGCAAGCGCCCCGCCTTATCCAAAAGCGGCACCGCGTCGATGGCGTTTTTTAATAAAAACTCCTTCGCGCTGCTGCGCTCGGCCACTGGCAGTGTGCGCGGCGCATAATTGGCCATTTGGCGCACGCTGTCGCTAAGTGCGCCACCGTGCAAGATAAAGCGCCGCACGTCTGCGTCGGTGACAACCGCTTTTAAAAGGCCGTCCGGTGCAATAAACACAATGCGCAGCCCCGTTTCGTCTAAGCGGTGCATGGCTTGCAGCACTGTGGCGTTTTCGTCGATAATCAGCTCATCAATTTTTAGCATCTCGCGCCTCCTTGTTTAATCGCCGCGGCAAAACGCGCCGCTTGCAATGCAGCTGCAACGCAGCAACGTTTACAGTGCCAATATGGCATCTGCCACGCGCTCGGCATCTTGCAGCGTAAGATTGGTGGAGCAGGGCAAATTTACGATGCCCGCACGGTAAAACTGGGCTTTTTCGGCGGCATAAAGCTCGTTTTTGCCATAATCTGCCTGCTCATGAATCAGCGCCCACACTGGCCGTGTTTGTATGCGCTGGGCTTGCAGCTTGGCGATAAACGCATCGCGATCGCCCGCGCGCTCGCCCAAATGCAGGCTAAAAAACCATTTGTTCGCGCGTATACCATCGCAAAACGGCAGCAAACGATAGCCGTTTTTGCCGTCGAGCGCTTTTTGATAGTAATCGTACAAGCGATGCTTATGTGCAATAAAGCCCTCTACCTGCTCCAGCTGCGCAAGGCCCAGCGCCGCTTGCAAATTGGTAAGGCGATAATTATAGCCCACTTCATCGTGCAAAAATTGCAGCTCATCGGCCTTTGCCTGCGTGGAAAGATGCTTGATATGCTCTGCCCAATCGGCATGGTTTGACACCACCATGCCGCCCGCACCCGTGGTGATAATTTTATTGCCGTTAAAGCTATATACGCCCACATCGCCGATTGTGCCCGCCATTTTGCCGCGATACGGCCCCTCGGTATAATAGGTGCCGATGGCTTCGCACGCGTCCTCGATGAGCACGAGATGAAATTCCTTGCAAAGAGCCATAAAAGCGGGCATGTCGGCCATATTGCCAAATACATGCACAAGCATCAGCGCCTTTACGCGCGCGCCTGTTTTTCGATTATATAGCGAGTTATCGCGCAATTCGCAATTGTTTTCGCAAAAAGCACGCGCCGCGCCGGCATCCATGCACAGCGTGTCATCGCAGCCGATAAACACCGGCTCTGCGCCCGCATAGCGTATCGGATTGACCGACGCTATAAACGTAAGCGTGGGGGCAATTACCTCGTCGCCGCGCTCCACGCCAGCGGCCAAAAGCGCCAAATGCAGGCCAGACGTGCCCGAATTGCACGCCACGGCGCGCGGCATGCCTGTGTAAGCGGCAATTTTTTCTTCAAATGCTGCCACAAGGCTGCCCCCTGTGGACACCCACTCGCTTACCACCGCATCGTTTACATATTCCTTTTCCTTGCCGCCAAAATTTGGCACAGAAAGCGGTATAAATGCGTTTTCCATTTTCTCAATCTTCTTTCTTTTTGAACTTTGCGTTACTAAAATTCACGGCGATTGTATCTTGCAGCTTTTTGCTGAAAAACGCTGTATAGAAAAAGGCCAGCGCCGCCGCCGCCAGCGGCGGCCATACCGCAAGATTAAACAGCGTTTCGCCCGAATAGGCAAAATAGCTGCCAAAGCTGCGCTGCGGGTTTACGGTAAAGCTGTTGATTTGCATGGTAACGTTGATAAAATTAGATGGGTCTATGCGCAAACGGCTGATTTTGCCGCGTGGCAATATAAATTCATACACGCCATCGTTTTTTTGTTTGGCCCAAAGCCGCTGCTCCAGCGAAAATTCTTCCTCGCCGCGCGTATAGTAAAGGCTTACCTCGCCAGGAAATTGGTCAAACTGCATGTCCACGCGCAGCATCGTGCCGCGGGCGTTAAAATCGTTAATCAAAAGCTGTGGGTCCACCGAGGTGGTAACGGCCGTGTTTTCGCCCGTTTGCGTAAAATCTTGCAGTGTAAGGGTATCCAATGTGTATTCGCGCGTTTCAAGCGCGCCTGTGGCACGCATGAGATTGTCCGATACAAAGGAATACAGCGAAAACAGTAAAAGCCCCGCAAGGGCAAGGGCGTATGCGCCGATAAAAAGGCGCAAAGCATGTTTTTTATTCACAAATACGACCATTCCTTTCATGGAAATTGGCGCTGTTTTGCCTTTGCCAATAGTTTGCCTATCCCTTTGGCAAAAGGCGCAAACGCGCTTTTTGAACGATTTAATTGTTAAACGATGGCTGCATTTCCACTTCTACAAGGCACAGATACTGCGCGGGGTTTTGCATTACGCGGATGGGCTTCACCGTGCCCGCAGGCAGCGGCAAATCCGAGCCGCTTTGCATCATCTCGCCGTTTTGTGCCGCTTCCTCGCGGATAGTGTAGCCTTCCTTCACTTCTATCTTATATAGCGCGGGTGCCTCGCTGCCGTTTGTATGCGGCTGTGCAAACAGCGGCCCATAGCTGCGCCAAAACTGGCTGTCGCTGTCGGCAAGATACAGATATTCGCAGCCGCTGTCCACAATATAGGCCGCAAGCTGCCCGATAGAAACCTTATAGGATACCGCCTCGTTTTCCGTCAGCACAGCTGGGTCGCCCAAAGCGCCGCCGCCCCATGAATAATCCAAGATATACGGCAAAAACTCGTAGCTGTGCATAAACCAATTACGCCCGATATCCTTTTGGCTAACAAAAAATACACGTGCGGGCGGCGCCGACATTTCTGCCTTTGCGCTTTGCACCTCGGCACGCAGGATGCGGCTTTCGCTGTACACCACATCGGGATAATCCACCACGCAAAGCTGCTTTGGCAGATAGCGGGCAAACAGCAAAAGCATCCCTGCCCCCAGCGCAATTACCACAGCGGTAAGCAAATCGCGCGCGCGAGAGCCATCGGCCGCCGCAATGGCCAAAAGTGCAAATGCCCCTGCCAGCATGGCAATATAATACGAGTTTACATAGCGGTTATAATCTTGCAATTGCACGCCGGCTTCGCCTTTGAATACAAACACATAGGTAAAGCCCAAAAATGCATAGTAGGCACAAAAGCCGAGCGTGGCAAACACGCCATACAGCACCGCACGGCGGCGCAAAAGCGGCTTTCGTGTAAAAAGCACAATCAGCGCCAAAAGCGCAAACAGCAGCAAAAACACCACAAAGCCCGCGCCAAACATCGTTACCTTTGCCGTGAAAAAATTGGCCAGCATATTATCGCGCACAAGGGCAAATTTTTCTGCATACAGCGCAGTAATTTCTGTGTTATTGATGCCAAACAGCAGCAAAAGGCCGTTATACACCAGCGCCACGGGCGAAAGATTGCTCTCGCCGCCAACGGCACCCTGCGCAACGCCAAGCGACGTCAAATATACGCTCCACAGCTTAAAAAACACCGCCGAGCCGCCAAATAAAAGCGCAATGGCCGCGCCCTTTGCCGCAGCGCCGCGCAAAAGCGGGCGTGTGGGCTGCGCTAAATTGCCCATGTGCAGCGGCGCGCTTTGCCCGTTTGAAGGGGCTTTTGCGCGGATGGTGCCCATTGTAAACTCTGCCGTTTTGTGGCAAAACAAAAGATCAATCGTCATGATGCCCGCCGCCACAAAGGCCAGCGGCAGCCCTGTATCCTTGCACATGGTTACGCAGGCAAGCATCAGCGCCACGCTCCATAGGTGTCGCCCGTTTTGATAGCGCGAAAGCATATAATAGGCCGCCAGCGCCCCGCCCATTAAAAAGCCCATTGGCATGTCGGCGTAAGAGGACACATAAGGCGGTGTAAAATAAATCATGCGGGTGTATACGTGAAAAAACGGCAGCACCAACGCGCCCAGCGCCACTGGCACAGCAACAACCCATTTTTGTATCGAAAGCCCGCCGATAATTGCCGCCGCCACGGCAAACAGCAGCGTGTCATAGGCAAAATACAGCCGCCAATCGGCAAAGTCGCCAAAGAAATTGAACAGATACGACAGCACGGGCAGCCCCGCCTTTTGCGTGGCGGGCCACGGCCAGCCAAACGAAGCCTCGGGATGCAAACGATTATAATCCTTTGTCAGGCGCGCAGCGGTGCCCCAAAACGAATATTCGTCCCATTCATAAATAATTGGCCTGCGCACACTAAACACACAAAGGCACACAAACGCCAAAAGGCAAAACAGGATAAACCCTGGTGTAAACAGGCTTTTCCACTCGCCTTTTTTACGCGTAGCGGCGATATACACGCCCGCCGCAAGCGCCAATGCAAAATATAAATAACCACCAAAACGCAAAACGCCGATGCTGCCAAACACCACAAAATACAGTATCGACGCGCAAAGCACCGTCAGCGGTGCCAGCCCCGCGGGCAGCTTTAAGCAGCGCACGCAAAAAACGCATAGCAGCAACACTGCCGCCAAACTGATAAAGGTTTGCAAAAACATTAGCATAGCATGAATCCTTCTATTGCCCCAACACGGGGCCGATATAATAATGTTGAAACAGCAAAATGCCCGAAAGCACGCTAAACGCGCCGGAAATGCAAAGCATGTATGCACACGCATGCTTTTGGCTTTTGTCTGCCGGCTCGAGCACGCGGCTGAACAGCGCCGAAAGCAATACCAGTAAAATTAAAAACGCAGGGATAAAATAGCGCGCTTGCAAGCCAATAATGCGAATCATGCCCACTGGCGTATACGTGATGTACAGCCCCGCCAGCACCGCCGCGATATAAGCGCCCGCAAAGGCAAAGAGGCCCAGCGCGCTTTTACCCGACAGGCGGCTTTTGGGGTGTGCCGAAAAGGTGGCCGACAAAAGCAGCACCGAGGCCGAAAGCGCGCTCACCATCGGGATATTGGCGTCTAAATGGCCAAACTCGCCCATTTTGAAAAAGAACAGCACGTTTTCATACAAGGTGCCCAGCGCCGTGGCGCAAAACCGCGCGGGATAAGCCAGCATAAAGCGCAGCTGCTCCATTTGGTTTACGCCCTCCAGCATCCGTTCGGGCGGCGGATAATTGTGCGAAAACAGCACCGCGTATTGCTCAAACACAAACATCAACGCAAGCGCCGCTGAAAGCGCCATCAGCGCCGCTTGCCATTTGGGAAAGCGGCATTTCCACACGGCCTTTGGCAAAACCAGCGGCATGGCAAGCCACAAAATATTGTTTACCTTTACGGCACACAGCACACTGAATGCCAGCGCAAACCACAGCATGTCCCTATCCGTAATTTCATCCTTGCAGAAATAGCTGGCCACAAAATATGTGGCGGCAAGCAGCATGGCATCGTAATTGAGCGAGCCTGCAAGAAAAAGCCCCAGCGGCAAAAGCATCACTGCCAAAAACACGGGCTTATAGCGCTTACAGTTTTTTAGCGCAAAATAGCAAATGGCCGCATATACTAGTAAATTGGCGATGCGCCCGCCATATAACGCGCCCAAAGCCCCAAAGCCCAAAACACGCGCCGCCAGCATGCCTGCCGCCTGCGGCAGATAGGGCAGCACCATAAAGGTGTTTGGCTCTTTCACGTCCGTCAGCGGCGTTTGCGCGCGCGTAAGGGAAAAATAGGTGGCAAAGCGCTCGGCGATGTGCGCATCTTCTTTAATTAAATGATAATTATGCTCCTTGCCCCAAGAGCCGCTAAAGCAGCTCATCAGCGCGTCTACATCGTCGGGATAGCCGCGCGCGTGGTCAAAATCCAAATGCCCTGTGCTGATGGAATAGGCGCGCAGAAAGTAAAGGCTTTCGTCTGGCACCTGCAAGGGCGGCGCCGCAAATACAAACAAAAGCCCCGCCAGTATGATCACGCACATACAGCGTAAATCAAAGCTTTTTACAAAACGCCAAAGCAAAAACAGCGCAAGGTAAAGCGCGCTAAACACAGCGCCCACGCCCAAAAGCAGCACCGCTGTGGACACGCGGTTAAAATAATAAAACGCGCGCCAATAATACGAAAGGCCCAGCACAACCAGCAGGCAAGCCAAATATCCCGCGCCCCACCAAACGGCGGGGTGCAGGGCTTTTATTTTTTTTGCCGCTTCGGTTTTATCCAATATGCCGCCCCCTTCGTTTGCCAAATGGATTATAAATTATAAATATCCGCCTTGTAGCTGGCCAAATGCGCGCGCAGCCATGCGATGGTTTCGGCAATGCCTTGTTCAAACGTGTATTGCGCCTGCCAGCCGGTAAGCGCGCGCAGCTTTGCCGCGCTGCCCAAAAGGCGCTCCACCTCGCTTTTTTCGGGGCGCAGGCGCGCTGTATCTGTAACAATTTTTGCATCGGGATTGATTTGTCGAATCAGCTCGTTTGCCAAATCGCCAATGGATATTTCGCGCTCGGTGGCAATGTTGATTTCCTGCCCGACGGCCTTTTCGCAATCGGCAATGGCCATAAAGCCCGCGGCAGTATCTTTTACATAATTAAAATCGCGCGTGGGCGCAAGGCTGCCTAAATGAATTTCGGTTTTGCCGTTTAAAAGCTGTGTAATAATGGTGGGTATCACGGCACGCGCAGATTGGCGCGGGCCATAGGTGTTAAACGGGCGCACTATTGTAACGGGCAGATTAAAGCTGCGATAAAAGCTTTCGGCCAAACGGTCGGCGCCAATTTTGGTGGCCGAATAAGGGCTTTGCCCTTGAAACGGATGCTGCTCATCGATGGGCACGTATTGCGCAGTGCCGTACACCTCGCTTGTGGAGGTAACCAACAGGCGCTTTGTGCCCACGTCGCGCGCGGCGTTCAGCACATTCAGCGTGCCTTTGAGATTGGTG
>JAGPHI010000034.1 GCA_018055565.1 Oscillospiraceae bacterium
CACCAATAGCTGCCGGCAAAGAAAAGCCCATCGTTGCTATTGCGCCTGACGTGATATATCGCTGGCCTTGTAAAAGCGCTACCGCTTGCGAAACCACATAAAATGCAGAACCGGCATCCGATATAATGGGCATGTCAGCAGTGAAATGATGGTTCAAAACATCTACAAATTTATAATAATTGATTCCGTGTTCATCATTATTGTATTGCGGCAAAATCACCGGATACTGCGTCTTCCACTCATTGCATTTTGCGTTCCACTGCGCAAAAGACGGAAAAGCAGAATCTTCTTTTTCGGCAAGCTGCTGCAAAAATTCTTTTACATCGCTAACAATCAGGCGATCGAGCTCAATCGTTTTTTTCTGATGTTCCCGTGCGTCAATGTCAATGGCAATAACTTTCGCTTGGCGTGCAAATAATTCATATTCGTGCCCTACAACAGAAACCGATAAACGGCTGCCCATTGATATAATTAAATCGGCATTCTGCATAGCAAAATTACCCGCCCGCGTGCCTTTTGTGCCTACGCGACCGATATTGCATTGATGTGCATCACTCAGCACGTCAATACCCATAATGGGCGTAACAACGGGCAAATCGTACTGCGACACAAATTTTTCAAATTCCTGCACGGCGCCGGCAAGGCGAACACCGTGTCCGCCGATAATAACCGGACGTTTTGCTGTTTTCAGCGCCTCTATAAAATAAGAAAGCTCCGCCGAGGTTGCTTTTGTTTTTACATCTTCTTTATAATCTGCCGGGCAAAAGCCTTGCAAATCGTTTTCGTTGATCATTGCACTTTGTACATCAAGCGGTATATCAAGCCAAACAGGGCCGGGACGACCGCCCTTCGCTATATATACGGCTTTTTCGAGATAATATCGAATTTTTTGAGGGTTATTCACCATCACGGTGTATTTGCTAATGGATTCAACGATTGGAATAATATTGACTTCCTGCACGCCCAACTGGCGCAGGCCGGCTATATCTGAATTGTAAACCGTCTGTTTGCGTTTTGCCTGTCCGGATATAAAAACGCAAGGTATCGAATCTTGATAAGCGCCCAAAAGGCCCGTTATTGCATTGGTTGCGCCAGGGCCGCTTGTTACAAGCACCAAGCCTAAATCGTTTTTCATTTTGGAGTAGGCCTCAGCCGCCATCGATGCCGCCTGCTCATGCTGTGTACACCAATATTTAATTTTTGTTGAATTTCCAAAAGAATTCACTAGATGCATGCAGCCGCCACCAGTAACCATAAACATATCTTTTAAATGCTGCTTTTCAAAAAATTGAACAACGTAATCTGAAAGTTTCATTATCCGTTAAGCTCCTTTACAAAATCATGAAATGCGGAAAATACTATGCCTGTATCCGCTTTGTAAACCAAAAAATCAAATCCCTGCTGGCTGATTACCCTTGCCTCGGCGCACGAATGCACCATACAGCCTGCACGCTTATTGCTTTTTGAGATTTTTATAAGCGCACGATGTAAATATTCCTGCACAAGCGGATGTTGCACCTGCCCCGGTACATTCAGTGAAACGGATAAGTCATACTGCCCGATATAAACCACGTCAATTTCTTTGCAAGCGAGTATTTCATCAAGATTATCAAACGCCTTTGTGCTTTCTAAAATTACAACCAATTCGCCTCGATTGTTTTCTGTTTCAAAAAAATCGCTGCTCACACTTTGAAATCCGCCCGCCGTAATATATGGATTAAATCCGCGCTCGCCTACAGGCGCAAATTTTGACAGCGCTACGATTTTAAGCACGTCTTCGCGTGTTTCAACCTGTGGAAACACAATTCCGTCCGACCCGATATCAAGCGCCCGCAACGCATATTCTTCTTTTATAGCAGGCACACGTAAATAGACCTTGCAGCCCTTTGCGTGTGCGGCGAACACCATATTTTGAGCCGTTTCAAAGCTAATGACTCCATGTTCCATATCAAGAATAACAAAATCCAAGCCTGCATCTGCCAAAATGTTCGTAACATAAGGCGTAGGAATTTCGCACCATGTACCAATTTGCGTTTTTTCCATATTTATGACCTTTCCTTGCTTGGGCATTTGGGCAAAAGCATTATTCTAATGCTTTATTCGAGGCAGCCGAATGCGCGCCACATCAGCGCTGGCAAAAACCTTACCTCTTAAAAAGAAATGCTTTGATTAACAGCATTTTGATTTTGCAATTCTGCCGCCACTTCCACAATCATATCTTCCTGACCGCCGACAATTTTTCTTTTACCTAGCTCAATAAAAATATCTCTGGGGTCAACATTGAATCGCTGCGCCGCACGCTCTACATGCAGCTTAAAGGACGAGAACACACCGGCGGTGCCACTGACAATGCTTAATGACGACAGCGCCCTATCTTCTGCCATGAAATCCCGCACAACGTTTTCACTGGCATCCAGCAATTTATACCAATCCACACCCGGTAGCTCATAGTCGTTTTTCAACAGCAGGGCAATCAATGCTTCAAGCTGGCAATTTCCGGCACCAGCGCCAAAGCCACGCAGCGTGCCATCAATAATTGTAGCGCCCTGCTGTATGGCAATATAAGCGTTTGCCACTGCAAGGCCTAAATTGTTATGCGAATGAAAGCCAACTTGCACGTTTAAACCATCGTGCAATGTAGCTACAGTTTTTTTCACAAGCTCCATTGTTGATGCGCCCGCACTGTCCATTAAAATGATGCCGTTGGCACCGTACGCTTGCATTTTCTGTGCTTCTATAAGAAGACGCGACGTGTCTGTCATATGGTACATCATCAAAACACCGTATGCTTCTTTACCCGCATTGCGAATGTATTCAATGTGCTGCTTAGTAGTATCGGCCTCTGTGCAATGACATCCGACTTTGAATACTTCAACGCCACATGCAAGCGCCGGCTCAATATCCGTGTGGATGGTGCCAAAGCCTGGTATGAGATAAGCGCCCAGTTTTGTTTTTATCAAATTTTTTCTTGCACAGGTAAGCATCTCTTTATCCGAAAGTAGCGCCAAACCCACTTGCAGCGAAGATGCGCCGAGCCCGTTGCCGTGCCCGACTATGATGGTGTCCATGCCTGCCCTGTCAATCGCCTGACAATAATCCTCCACGTTTTGGGCGGTGAGCTGATGCTTTACAGCGTGATTGCCATCGCGCAAAGTAGCGTCAAAAAATTTTATTTTTGCCATATGCTCACTCCCCCTTTAACAACTTTTTACGCGCATATTCCTCGGCTATTTCGATAGCAGCGCAGGTGATGATGTCCAAATTACCCGAATATTTCGGCAGAAAATCTCCAGAGCCCATTACCTCTACGGTTGTGGTGACGCGGCCACTTTCAAACACGGGTCCCACAATTACTTGATAGCCCGGAACATACTTTTGTATGCGTTTTTCCATAAGATGAATTTCGCGCGACAAAGCCTCAATATCGGGGTTTTCAATCATCGCATATACCGTATTTCGCATCGTAATCGGCGGCTCGGCAGGATTAAGCGTGATAATCGCCTTTGTGTTTTTAATGCCCGAAAATTGCGCGAGCGCATCGCCGGTTGTTTGTGTAAATTCATCGATATTGTTTCGTGTGCCAGCACCCGCCGATTTAGAACTAATGGTGGCGACAACCTCTAAATATTTTGTGTCGGGATGCACCTTCGCAATTGTGTAGGCAAGCGGAACGGTCGCCTGGCCGCCGCAAGTTATCATGTTGACATTATCGCTTTCCAGCGCTTCATCAAGATTCACTACTGGCACGCAAAAAGGGCCCACATGAGCCGGCGTTAAATCAAGTGTAAATTTTTTAAGGCGCTTTAAAATCGGCGCATTATATTCATGCACCTTAGCGGAGGTTGCATCAAAAACGATTTCGCAGCAATCGGGGTTTTCTTCTATATAAGAAATGGACTCGAAAGTGGTGGGCACGCCCATCTCTTGCGCCAGCTTTACACCCACAGAATCCGGGTTTCTCCCCGCAAAAATTCCGCATTCTAAAATTTCGCTTCTGCGGATTTTCAGCAATAAATCGGTGCCGATATTGCCGGTGCCGATAATACCAATTTTTACTTTATTCATTCTTACTCCTAATTGTAATTCAAAAAGCTGTTTATGCGTTTACCGCATTTATGATTGTGGCTGCCATATATTCCAGCATTTCGTCCGTCATGCCGGGGTATACGCCTACCCAGAACGTGCGGTTCATGATTGTATCGGTGTTTTCAAGGCCGCCAACTACGCGAAAGCCCTCGCCGGTTGCGCGCATCTCGTCAAAGCAAGGGTGCTTTACAAGGTTGCCCGAAAACAGCATGCGCGTTTGCACGCCATTGCCTTCGATTTCACGCACAATTTCTTCGCGCGATTTCTGCACGTTATCGCGCAGGGTAATCAAAAAGCCGAACCAGCTGGGGTTTGCGCCCTCGCACGCCTCGGGCAAAATGAGCATATCGGCGGCCTTATCCAGAGCCGCGCGCAAAAACGCCCAATTGTGGCGGCGGCGCTTGACAAACTCAGGGAATTTCACAAGCTGCTCGCAGCCGATGGCCGCTTGCATATCCGTTACTTTTAAATTGTAGCCGAAATGGCTGTAAACATATTTGTGGTCGTAGCCCTGCGGCAATTCGCCATATTGGCCGTCGTAACGATGCTTGCAGAAATTGTCAACGCCCGACGGACATACGCAGTCGCGGCCCCAGTCGCGGAAGGAATTGATAAGCTTGTGCAAAAGCGGGTCGTTTGTATATACGCAGCCGCCCTCGCCCATTGTCATGTGATGCGGTGGATAAAAGCTGGACGTGCCGATATGGCCAATTGTGCCCGTGAGCTTTGTTTCGCCATCAATGGTATATTCGCTGCCGAGCGCATCGCAATTGTCTTCCACAAGCCATAAATTGTGCTTATCGCAAAACGCTTTAACGGCGCTTAAATCAAAGGGATTGCCCAGCGTGTGCGCAATCATCACAGCCTTTGTTTTGGGGCTGTATGCCTTTTCAAGCATTTCGGCATCGATGTTATATTGCGGAATGGTAACGTCTACAAACACAGGCACAGCGCCGTATTGAATAATCGGCGTTACCGTTGTGGGAAAGCCGCAGGCAACCGTGATCACCTCGTCGCCGCGCTGAATACGCTTTTCGCCAAGCTCCGCCGCTGTCAGCGCCATAAAGGCAATCAGGTTAGCCGACGAGCCGCTGTTGACAAGGCTGGCAAATTTTACGCCGAGATACGCGGCGAAATCCTTTTCAAATTTGTCGGCAAAGCGCCCTGTTGTCAGCCAAAAATCAAGGCTGGCATCCACAAGGCTGCACATCTCTTTTTCGTCAAAAACGCGCGCGGCATACGTGATGCGATCGCCCGGTGTAAACGCCTTTTTCGGCTCTTTAAAATCGTGATAATATTCCGATACAGCGTCTAAAATCTTTTGACGCGCTTGTTGTTCTGTTAATTGATTCATATATGCAAGCCATCCTTTACGACAATTTATTTTTATAATACACTCTGACAAAATGCTGCGATTTCCCTATCCATTTCCGCAGGAATATCGCCGCCGTTAAAATACACACGGCTCCAATCGGCCGTCTTTTGAATTGCATCCTCAATATGCCAGCGCGGCTGCCAGCCGAAGGTTGATTTGAGTTTTGAGCAATCGAGCTTTAAGAAATTGGCTTCGTGCGGCGCGTTTTTTTCGCTTTTATCAAGCCATTTCGCCTCGCCGCCCCATGTTTTACAAAACATGTCCACCAAATTGCCCGTAGTGCGGCAATCGCAATCATCGGGGCCAACATTGTACCAGCCGGCATATGCTTTATCCTCATACTGCCTTTGCGCAATAAGCAGATAAGCAAACAGCGGCTCGAGCACATGCTGATATGGACGCGTGGAATGCGGATTGCGCACGATAATCTCCTCGCCGCGCTGCACGGCACGCACACAGTCGGGTATAATGCGGTCGGCAGCAAAATCACCGCCGCCAATCACATTGCCTGCGCGCGCGGTGGAAATAGCCGGCGCGCTATCGGTGTTAAAAAAACTGTCTTTATAGCTATGCGTTGCAAGCTCGGAGCAGCTTTTGGAGTTTGAATATGGGTCATAGCCGTCCAGCGGCTCGTTTTCGCGGTAGCCCCACGCCCATTCGTTATTGTGATACACTTTATCGGTGGTGACGTTGAGCACGCTGCGCACGCCCTTTGCAAGGCGCACGCATTCCAATAGATTCACTGTGCCCATCACGTTGGTTTCATAGGTTTCGCGCGGCGTTTTATAGCTTTCGCGCACTATGGGCTGCGCCGCCAAATGCAGCACAATTTCGGGGTTTGCCGCCTCAAACGCTTTCTGCATTGCGCCAAAATCACGCACATCACCAATGATGTGCGTGATTTTATCTTCTATATCTGCCATTGCAAACAGCGATGGCTCGGTGGGGGCCTCAAGGCTGTAGCCTGTTACCAAAGCGCCTGCGCCCACGAGCATACGGCAAAGCCATGTGCCTTTAAAGCCTGTGTGCCCTGTGATGAACACTCTTTTGTTTTTATAAAATTCTAAGCTCATTGCTCGCTTACCAAACCTTCCACGGAGCATGCTCTGTTGCCCAAAGCTCCTCCAGCTTTTGCTTTTCGCGCTGCGTGTCCATGCACTGCCAAAAACCGCAATGCTTATACGCCACAAGCTCGCCATCGTTTGCAAGGCCCTCGATAGGCTCTTTTTCAAGCACGGTTGCATCGCCCTCGATATAATCAAACACCTTCGGCTCGCACACCATAAAGCCCACGTTAATCATGCTGCCGTCGCTGTCGGATTTTTCGCGAAAGCCCGAAATTTGCCCGTTTTGCTCAATGTCCAAAACGCCAAAGCGCTGGCCAACATTTGTGGCAGTCATCGTGCAAAGGTGGCCGTGTTCTTTATGATACGCAAGCAGCTGCGCAATATTCACATCGGCCACGCCGTCGCCATAGGTAAGCAAAAACGGCTCGTTGCCAATATGTTTTTGCACGCGCTTTACGCGCCCACCCGTCATGGTGTTAAGGCCCGTGTCGACCACAGTTACCTTCCACGGCTCGGCAAAATTGTCGTGCACCTGCATAGAGTTTGTTTGTAAATCAAAGGTGACATCCGAGCTGTGCAGAAAATAATCCGCAAAAAACTCCTTGATGACATGCTGTTTATAGCCCGCGCAAATCACAAAATCATTAAAGCCGTAGTGCGAATACAGCTTCATGATATGCCACATAATGGGCTTATCGCCTATTTCAATCATGGGTTTTGGCTTTAAATGGCTTTCCTCGGAAATACGGGTGCCAAGACCGCCTGCTAAAATAACAACCTTCAAAATAACACATCCTATTTGTAATAAAACTGCGTCTTTTTGAAAAGGCAAATAGACGCTTTTAAACACCATTTTCTTTGTATTTATTATCGCATATCTTGCACGCATTAGCAATAGTTTTACACGCTTTTGCTGCTTTTGCGGCGCTTGTGCACGTTTTTTAACACAAAAACCCGCTTGTGTGTTATATTGTGTATTTTGCTTACAGAAAACGCAATAAACCGCCACTTTCTTTTGCAAAAAAAGCGGCGGCTTATTGCGCATTTATGATGGAAATACAAACAGTTTTGTTACATAGGCGTTTGACGCGTCATTGCCCACGATGGTGCCCGTGTAATGCACCTCGATTTTCACGTCCACCACAAGGCGGCCCGT
>JAGPHI010000035.1 GCA_018055565.1 Oscillospiraceae bacterium
ACCACAAAGCGTTTGACATGGGCTGTTGACATGGAAAACGATGCCAACGTGAACGCCGTTATCAAAGAGAACATGGCGAAAATGATTGGCGGCAAAACAGACGCAAAGGGCTTTGCGGATGCATTTGCCAAAACAACAAAATCTGCTAAATAGTAATACCTGAAATGCAGCGGGCTCTGTTTCATCCCGCTGCACTTTCCTAAAGGCAACCGCGCAGGGCTGCGGCAGCAATGCCGCCGTCCTGCTTTTATGGTTTTTCACCGCGCATGAGCAGGGAAAGGCCAATTGAGAATATTTTGTAAGGAGGCTAATGCAAATATGAAAAAAAGCAAACACTCCGGAAGCTTGCTGCGGCGCGGTAACAACGTTATGCTCACCATCTTTTTAACGCCGGCAACGCTTCTTTTTGGTATTGTGTTTCTGTATCCGGTAATCCGCACGTTTATCATGAGCTTTTTTAAAGTGGAGGGTGTTACCGACCCCGTTTCCAGCTGGAGCTTTACAGGCATGAGCAACTACATCAATTCGTTTGGCGACCCCATGTTTATCGCCTCGATGAAAAACTTGGCAAAGCTTTGGCTCATTGGTGGTATCGGCGTGATGCTGATTGCGCTGATGTTTGCCGTTATCCTTACAAGCGGCCTGCGTGGCAGCAAATTTTTTCGCAGTGTCATTTACTTACCGAACCTGATTTCCGCTGTGGCTATGGGCACGATGTGGCTGTATTTTGTGCTGAGTAAAGAGGATTTTGGCCTTTTAAACAGCATTGTGGGCCTGTTTGGCGGCGAAAATGTGCTTTGGGTAGATCCAGAGCATAAATTTGGCAGTATGCTATTGGCCTATTCCTTTGGTATGGTGGGCTATCATATGCTGATCTTTATGAGTGGCATTGAGCGCATTGGTGTGGATTTTTACGAAGCCGCCACCATCGAGGGCGCGAATGTATTTCACAAGTTTTTCCGCATTACATTGCCGCTTTTGCGCGGGTCTATCCGCACAAACCTTGTCATGTGGACGGTGTCCAGTGTCGGCTTCTTTATTTGGGGGCAGGTATTCGACACGGTAAACCTTTCTTATCAAACCGTAATGCCGCTGAATTATATGTACGAGCTGGTTTTCGGCGCGTCTAACGCATCGCAAGCTGTGCGCTCGTCGGGCGTGGGTGCTGCAATCGGCGTAATGATGGCAGTGATTGTCGTGCTGGTATTCGGCTTAACAAATTTCATTGTCAAAAACGACGATGTAGAACTGTAAGGAGGGAAATACAATATGGCAAAGCAAAAAGCAATGAAAGAACATTTTAATCTTAAAAAAGAAGTTTCTCTTCTGCCGGGCTACATATTATGCATTATTTGGCTTTTGTTTACCGTAGTGCTTGTTGGCTGGGTGGTTATGGCCTCTTTTTCCACCACCAGCGAAATTTTGCGCGGCGATTTATTTAAGTTTGAAACGGGCTTTCATTTTGAAAACTATATCAACGCCTGGACGAGCCAAAAGGTTAATATCTTTTTCCTCAATTCCATGATTTACACCGTTATTTCCTGTTCGCTGATTGTGCTGGCGTCCGCGCCCGCAGCATATGCGCTTAGCCGCTTTAAATTTCGCGGCAATATGTGGCTGCAAAATTTATTTGCCACTGCGCTTGGCGTGCCGGTTATCATGATTGTTATGCCGCTGTTTAGCATTATCACCAAGCTAAAGCTTGCCAATACGCGCGGCCTGATTATCTTTTTGTACGTGGCCATGAACGTGCCGTTTACCATCTTTTTTCTGCTTTCGTTCTTCAAAAACCTGTCCACCACGTATGAAGAAGCCGCCGCTATCGACGGTTGCAGCCCGATGAAAACGTTTTGGCGCATCATGCTGCCTTTGGCACAGCCCGGCATCATCACCGTAACCATTTTTAATTTTATCACCATTTGGAACGAATTTTTTATGTCGATGCTGTTTGCCTCGAAGCAAAAGGTGCGTCCCATTGCCGTAGGCCTTTATAATATGGTTAAGGGCATGCAATACACCAATGATTACGGCGGCATGTTTGCGGCCGTTATGATTGTGTTTCTGCCGACACTGCTTTTGTATGTGTTCCTGTCTGAAAAAATTATCGCCGGCGTAACCGGCGGTGGCATCAAAGGATAACGCAGCAAACCGCAAAAACATTCTGCGGGTGCAGGCAATTGCGCCTGCGCCCGCAATTTTTTATGCAAGGCGGCACTTGCAGGCGTTTATGCGCAAAACTGTGCGCATGGGCAAACCAGCTCTAAGCCGCCATCCAAAGGCTTGCCGTTTGCCAATTGGCTGCAAGGCTTTTCAACGAAAGGAATGAACTGATTATATGGAAAACACTTTACACAAGGGGCGCGTTACCATCCCAACCGATTTGGATGTCGTGCCCGAAACCTTAGCGCTTTTAGAGCGCTGGGGTGCAGACGCAATCCGCGATTGCGACGGCACAGATTATCCCGAAGCGCTAAAAAACGTGGGCGCAAAAGTATATTCCACCTATTACACCACGCGCAAGGACAACGCATGGGCCACAGCAAACCCCGATGAGGTGCAGCAATGCTATTTGATGACGGGCTTTGCCACCGCCACCGAAAGCACGTTGCGCATCAATTTGATGCAGGGCGTGTCAAGCGAGCTGATGCAGGTAAACACGCGCGACGACATCAAGCGGTGGTGGGAAGTGGTGGACCGCTCCACCGCGCAAATTGTGCCGTGCAGCGAGTGGGAGTATGACGAGGCAAGCGGTGATGTGGTTATACACAACGTTGATTTGTTTCACCAGTATACAGTTAGTTTTCTTGCCTATTTGATCTGGGATCCCGTGCATATGTACAACGCGGTCACAAATAATTGGCAAAATTTTGAGCATCAAATTACATTTGATGTGCGCCAGCCCAAAACGCAGCAGTATTCTATGCAGCGGCTGCGCAAATTTATTGCAGAGCATCCGTACGTGAATGTGATACGCTACACCACGTTTTTTCATCAGTTTACACTGGTGTTCGACGAATTAAAGCGCGAAAAATATGTGGACTGGTATGGCTATTCCGCATCGGTATCGCCGTATATTTTAGAGCAGTTTGAGCGCGAAGTGGGCTATGCATTTCGGCCCGAATTTATTGTGGATCAGGGCTATCATAACAATCAGTATCGCGTTCCCTCGCCGCAGTTTAACGATTTTATGGCATTTCAGCGCCGCGAAGTAGCCAAGCTGGCGAAACAAATGGTGGATATCACACACGAATGCGGCTGCGAAGCGATGATGTTTTTGGGCGACCATTTTATCGGCACCGAGCCGTTTATGGACGAGTTTGCCTCCATTGGCATCGACAGTGTGGTTGGCAGTGTGGGCAACGGATGTACTCTGCGTTTAATTTCTGACATACCGGGCGTAAAATATACAGAGGGTAGATTTTTACCCTATTTTTTCCCCGATACCTTTTATGAAGGCGGCGACCCCGTGAAAGAAGCAAAAGAAAACTGGGTTACTGCGCGCCGCGCCATCTTGCGCAAGCCGATTGACCGCATTGGCTATGGCGGATATTTAAAATTGGCGTGCGCTTTTCCGGAGTTTATCAGCTATGTGGAAAGCGTGTGTAACGAGTTTCGGCTTTTGTATGAAAACATCAAGGGCACTACACCCTATTGCGTAAAAACCGTGGCCGTGCTGAACAGCTGGGGCAAATCGCGTTCTTGGGGCTGCCATATGGTGCATCACGCGCTGTATCAAAAACAAAATTACAGCTACGCGGGCGTAATTGAAGCGCTTTCGGGCGCGCCGTTTGATGTGCGCTTTATCAGCTTTGATGATATTAAGGCAAACCCATCCATCTTAAAGGATATCGACGTGCTGCTGAACGTGGGCGATGCCGATACTGCGCATACGGGTGGCGCCGTTTGGGAGGACGCTGAAATATCGGCGGCTATCCGTGCATTTGTGCACAGTGGCGGCGGGTTTATCGGCGTGGGCGAGCCGTCGGGCCATCAGTATCAAGGGCAATATTTGCAATTGGCGCGGGTGCTGGGTGTAGAAAAAGAAACCGGCTTTACGCTCAATTACGATAAATACAATTGGGACGAAGCCGAAGAACACTTTATTTTAGCCGATTGCACAAAGCCCGTGGATTTTGGCGAGGGCAAAAAAAGCATCTACGCCTTGCAAGACGCTACGGTGCTTGTGCAGCGGGATAAAGAGGTGCAAATGGCGGTCAATGCGTTTGGCAAAGGGCGCGCGGTTTACATCAGCGGGCTGCCCTATTCGTTTGAAAACAGCCGCATTTTATACCGCAGCATTTTGTGGAGCTGCCATGACGAAGACAATTTGCATAAATGGTTTTCGTCTAATTACAATGTGGAAGTGCATGCGTATGTGAAAAACGGCAAATACTGTGTAGTAAACAACACCTATGCGCCGCAAAGCACCACCATTTACAAAGGCGACGGCAGCAGCTTTGCGCTTTCGCTTGCGGCAAACGAAATTATTTGGTATACAATATAAGCCCTGCGCACGCTTTGCCGCGCCAAAAACGCTTGCCACGCACGCCTTTTTGGCGCGGCTTTGCTTTTTAAATCGCAAAATGGTACACCACAGTGAAAACCATGTCCTTTTGTGCAAAAAACGCGTACTTTTGGTCAATCATTTTCGCGCATAAACATGCTACAATTAAGGCATTAAGCAGCATTGTGATAAAAAAGGAGATTTTACAGATGAAATTTCTCGGTATTGACGTTCCCGTAAAAAATATCCCCGAGCTGGACAAGGGCTTTGTGCCGCTTGGCAGCTTTTTCACCGCCTACCAAAAGGGCGCGGTGAAGCCTGTTTGCATCGCGGTAGAGCGCAGCGGCGGGCAAATTGCCACATGGGAAACAAAGATTTACGCCACCCCCGAAATGAAAGACGCCGATGCCTATTATATTGACCGTCTTGTGAAGTTTCTTTTATGGAGCAAGGGCGGTTTTAAGGTGTCGATTTGCGGCGACGAAACCGTGGCCGACAGCATCAAAGCCGCATATTCGATGGGCGGCTCGCGCGAATTTGATAAAACCTTTATGGAGCGCGTTTACGAAACCGATTTTGTTGTAGAAAGCCTTTCGTATGAAAACGCGCCGAAACCCTATCAAACCTCCGAGGCAATCGGCCGCCATATGGACGGCTGCCGCATCGGCTTTGACGCAGGCGGGTCTGACCGCAAGGTTAGCGCCGTTATCGACGGCGAGGCCGTGTACAGCGAAGAAGTGGTGTGGTTTCCGAAAACCAATCCCGATCCCGACTATCATTATAACGGCATCGTGGAAGCGTTTAAAACAGCCGCATCCAAAATGCCGCGCGTGGACGGCATCGGCATTTCCTCTGCGGGCGTTTATGTAGACAACAAGTGCATGGTTGCAAGCCTCTTCCTCAAAGTAAGCGAGGCGGATTTTGCAGCAAAGGTTAAAAACATTTACACGCGCGCCGCCAAAGAAATTGGCGCGGATATCCCCGTTGTTGTGGCCAACGATGGCGACGTTACGGCGCTGGCAGGTGCGATGGGCCTTGACGACAATGCTGTTTTGGGCATTGCGATGGGCACCAGCGAGGCTGTAGGCTATGTGGATGCCGAGGGCAATATCACCGGCTGGCTCAACGAGCTGGCGTTTGCCCCTGTGGACGCACAGCCCGATGCAATGCAAGATGAGTGGAGCGGCGATATCGGCTGCGGCGTGAAATATTTCAGCCAAGACGGCGTGATTAAGCTTGCACCGCGCGCGGGCATCACCCTTACCGGCGAAAGCCCTGCCGAAAAGCTGAAAGAAGTGCAAAAGCTGATGGAAGCCGACGACGAACGCGCCGTGAAGGTGTATGAATCCATTGGCGTATATTTGGGGCATAGCTTAGCGCTGTATGCCGATTTTTACAAAATCAATCATGTGCTGATGCTTGGCCGCGTAATGAGTGGCAAGGGCGGCGACATTATTATGGAAACCGCAACGAAAGTGCTGCGCGAGGAATATCCCGCCATCGCCTTTTGCCCCGAAGCGCCCGATGAAAAAACGCGCCGCGTAGGACAAAGCGTTGCCGCCGCAAGCCTGCCTGTTTAGTGCTAGATGCCAAAAGTGAGTAGTTAGAAAGAAGGAGCGCTATGCTGTACGATACGCTGGAAAATTTAAACCAATATACAGGGCTGTTTGACAATTTAGACACCGCCATTGCGTATATTGAAGAGCACGATTTATCCTCCCTGCCGCTTGGCAAAACCGTTATTGACGGCGACAATGTGTTTGTAAACGTAATGGAAGCTGTGCCAAAGCCTACCGAGGAACTCAACTTTGAAACGCACAGCGTTTACATGGATTTGCAAATGGATATCGAGGGTTTAGAGCTGTTTGAAACCGCACTTGGTGACACCGAGGAGCTAACGCCATACAGTGCCGAAACCGATTTTGCGCTTTGGCGCGCAGACACAAGCTGCGCGGGCATCTTAGGGGTAGGACGCTTTGTGGTGTTTCTTACCGAGGAGCCGCACAAGCCCACCATTGCCGCCGCAGGCTGCGACAAGGTGAAAAAATGCGTATTTAAAATTAAACGATAAAACCCAAAACAGTAAGGGCCCGCACAATCGTGATTGTGCGGGCCCTTTTTATTGATATGCGCTGATGGCTTTGGCTGCGTGCGCTAGTTCTGCGGCGCTAGTTCTGCGCGCTAACCCTGCGCTCGCAAATTTCATGCGTTAGTTCCGCGCTCTATCCCTGCGCCCTATCCCTGCGTGCGCTGGATAGCATAGGGCTTTACCGTTTGCTTTTCGTCACTGTGCCGTTTTCCCATGTGTATAGCATATTGTGTCCATCGGCGGGCGCATACGTGGCGACAAGGCATTCTCCATACTGATCCTTTGTGCGCTCAATCGTGTAAAGGCCGTCCAGCTTGCCCTCAAAGGCAATGGTAAGCTGCGTTTTGATAAACGCGCCATACGCCGTTTCCAGCTGATGCATCTCTGCGGGAATGCGCACGGTGTAAAGCGCTTCTTCGGGCGGGGTAAGGCCCTTTAGCGCAGCAAACTCATCTGCCATATGATAAATCGAAATCACATTCTCTAGCGTTGCCGCCGCTGCACTGTCGCGCGCTTGCTGCACCTTTGCAAACACGGGCGGCACGGTAAACGCGGTAATTAAAAGCAAAATAACGATAACCAGCAATATCTCCACTACCGTGAAGCCCTTTTTCTCGCGCAAGTGCCCGCCCCCCCCTGTTCTTTGCTTTTGTTTGCGTATAGCTACTACGCACATGATGACCTTTTTAGCCGCGTGCCGATGCCCCCGCGCACCGCAGGGCATCTCGCGTGCGCGGCTATCTGTCAAACAGTGTTTTCTTATTATGTGTGTATACGCTCAGCACAAGCCCCACGCACAGATATAACATCAAAACGGACGTGCCGCCCGCAGAAAAAAACGGCAGTGTAACGCCGATAACCGGTAAAAGCGTAAGGTTCATCCCCAAATTGACAATA
>JAGPHI010000036.1 GCA_018055565.1 Oscillospiraceae bacterium
CCATTACGCCGTGCGGGGTTTTTGCGGCAAGCGCATTTGCGCGGCGTACGCATTCGTCATAGTTTACTTCCTCGATGCTCACCTTTGCGCCCTCGGCGGCGATATTGTCAAAGCGCGGCTTGGTAGAACCTTTTGGCATCAACACCACGGCATTTTGGTGCAGCTTATTGGCCGCCCATGCAACGCCGCGCCCGTGGTTTCCGTCGGTAGCTGTGAAAAACGTGGCTTTGCCAAATTCCTCGGCAAGGCGCGCACTTGTTAGATACGCATAGGTCATCTCTTTCAAGTCACGCCCTGTTTCCTCGGCGATATAGCGTGCCATTGCAAAGCTGCCGCCCAGCACTTTAAACGCGTTTAGGCCAAAACGATAGCTTTCGTCTTTTACATAAAGGCCCGCAAGGCCCAAATGCGTTGCCATGCCCGCCAGTTCTTGCAGCGGTGTTTCGCTGTATTGCGGAAAGCTTGCATGAAAACGGCGTGCCATCGCCACATTTTCAAGGCTCATTACCGCCAGCGCCGCATCGCCTGTTTTGGGCATCGTGTTTTTTGCCCATTCGATTTTGTCCACTTCAAAACCTCCTTGCAATTTTGCTTTTGAATGCGCTATATAAGTATTACTTTGTGCTTTCTACCATAATAGTATCATAGCTTTCTGCCTTGTCAACGGTTTTTCTAAAAATTTTTGCGCCGCCTAACAAAAAGTTTGATTTTACCAATTTTTTGTGAAATATACAGGTCTTTTCGCTTGCTTTTGCAAAGCAAAAATGCTAGTATAAGCTAAAGTATTACTTTTTTGTATCGGTTGGCATACGGATCGGAAAGGAATGGTTGTCGCATGTATACACTTACCATAAACGGCAAGGAAATTTGCGCGCAAAAAGACGAAGCCCTTTTATATTTTTTGCGCGAGACGTGCAAGCTTACCTCCGTGAAAAACGGCTGCGCCGAGGGCGCGTGCGGCGCGTGCATGATTTTGCTGGATGGCAAGCCCACGCGCGCGTGCGTGCTTACCACCGCCAAAGCCGCGGGCAAGGAAATTATCACAGTGGAGGGCTTTTCCGCGCGCGAAAAAGAGGTGTATGCCTTTGCGTTTGTTAGCTGCGGGGCTGTGCAGTGTGGCTTTTGCACGCCCGGCATGCTGATTAGTGCCAAAGCGCTTTTACACGCAAACCCCGCCCCCACAGACAGCGACATCAAAGCCGCTTTAAAGCATAATCTTTGCCGCTGCACCGGCTATCAAAAAATTATCGATGCCGTGCGGCTTGCCGCGCGCATTTTCCGCGAGGGTGCGCCTGTGCCCAAAACGGCGTTTACCGGCGCTGTGGGCGAAAATTTTTATCGTGTAGACGCAAAAAACAAGGTGCTGGGCACGGCAGAGTACTGCGATGATGTGCAAATGCCGGGGCTTTTGCACGGCGGCGTGGTGCGCAGCGAATATCCGCGCGCGCGCGTGCTTGCCATCGACACTGCCGCTGCAAAGGCCATCCCCGGTGTAAAAGCCGTGATTACCGCCGCAGAGCTGCCCGGCCACGACAAGGTAGGGCATTTGAAAAAAGACCAAAGCGTGCTGATACCCGTGGGCGGCATCACGCATTTTTTGGGCGATGCCATTGTGCTGCTAGCCGCCGAAACGCGCGAGGCATTGGCCGCCGCAAAAGCGGCCGTGCACGTGGAATATGCGCCGTTGCCGGGCGTGTTTTCTGCGGCCGAGGCCGCGGCGCCGGGCGCGCCGCTGGTGCATGAAAGCTGCCCCGATAATTTGCTGGCGCACGAGCATTTATCGCGCGGGGATGCCGATGCCAAAATTGCCGCGTCTAAATACGTGGTTACCACGCAATACCATACCCCGCCAACCGAGCATGCTTTTTTAGAGCCGGAAACGGCTGTTGCGCTGCCGGACGGCGCTGGCGTAACCATTTATTCGGGCGATCAGGGCATTTATCAAACAAAGCACGAATGCGCCGAGGCCACAGGCCTTGCCGAGGAAAATGTGCGCGTAATAGCCAAGATGGTGGGCGGCGGCTTTGGCGGCAAAGAGGACATGAGCGTGCAGCACCATGCGGCCATTTTGGCGCTTGCGGCAAACGCGCCTGTTAAGCTTTCGCTTTCGCGGCAGGAGAGCATTTTGGTGCATCCAAAACGCCATGCCTTTACCATGCAGTTCACCACCGCGTGTGACGAGCAGGGCAACCTTACCGCCATGAAAGCCACGTTAGTGTCCGACACGGGCGCCGTGGCATCATTGGGCGGGCCTGTTTTGCAGCGCGCATGCACGCATGCGGCGGGGCCGTATCATTATCAAGATATCGAAATTGACGGCAAGGCCTATTATACCAACAACCCGCCCGCGGGCGCGTTTCGCGGGTTTGGCGTTACACAAAGCTGTTTTGCAACGGAATGCAATATCAATTTACTGGCCGAAAAGGTGGGCATTTCGCCGTGGGAGATGCGCTATCGCAATGCCATTCGCCCGGGCGAAACGCTGCCAAACGGCCAAAAGGCCGATGATGGCACCGCCCTTGTGGAAACGCTGCTTGCCGTAAAGCCGTATTACGATGCACACCCCAAAGCCGGCATTGCCTGCGCCATGAAAAACAGCGGCCTCGGCGTGGGCATCCCCGACGTCGGCCGTTGCCGCCTTGCCGTAGAAGCCGACGGCGTGCATATTTACACAAGCGCTGCGTGTATCGGGCAGGGCCTCGGCACCGTGGTAACGCAAATGGTGTGCGAGGCTGCGGCGCTTACCCCCGATAAGGTGCATTACGAAACGCCCGACACCGCCCTTGCCCCCAATTCGGGCAACACCACCGCCAGCCGCCAAACCGTGTTTACTGGCGAGGCCGCACGCCAAGCGGCGCTGCAATTGGCCGAGGCGTTAAAAACAAAGCCGCTTTCGGCGCTGGTTGGCACCGAATATTGCGGCGAATATAGCTGTGTAACCGATAAGCTAGGCTCCGACAAGGAAAACCCCGTTAGCCACGTGGCCTATGGCTATGCCACCCATTTGGTGGATTTGGACGAAAACGGCTTGATTAAAACTGTGCTTGCCGCGCACGACGTGGGCCGCGCGATTAACCCCCTGTCTACCGAGGGGCAAATTGAAGGCGGCGTAGTGATGAGCCTGGGGTATGCGCTTACCGAGGATTTCCCGCTGATGGAGGGAAAGCCTCTGGCAAAATACGGCACGCTGGGCTTATTTCGCGCAGACAAAACCCCACCCGTGCAAGCCATATTGGTAGAAAAAAATGCGGATTCGCTTGCCGCCGGGGCAAAGGGCATCGGCGAGATTGCCTCGATACCCACGGCCCCCGCCGTGCAGCTGGCGTATTATCAATATGATGGCGTATTTCGCACCGAGCTGCCGCTAAAAAACACGGCATACCATAAATAGAGGGCAGAGATTAGAGGTCAGAAGTCAGAATTAGCGGGGCATCGGACGTTAAAAAATATTTTTTACTCGAACAAAAACCGTACGGGCGGATTGCATATCCGCCCGTAGATTAGCATAAACGTTTAAACGCGAAATGCGCCGCATCCCCGCAGACCCCTTACCTCTATTATCTGGCCTTTAACCGTAGGGGCGGATTCCATATCCGCCCGAAAATTGGCCACACGCTGCAATGATTATAAATGCACAAACGCACCCAAACAATTTTGGCCGATACCCGCATGTGTGTTCTGGTTCTTGCCTTTGCGGGCGGATATGGAATCCGCCCCTACATCACAAATGCAGAATTTCTGACATTGTATGGTTTGGCGATGCATCCGCCCCAAAACCCCTGCCCTGCCAGCACACAAAACACCCTGTAAAATGGCTTCTCATAACCATTTTACAGGGTGTTTTTACAGTATATATTGTTTTGTGCCATTGTATTGCAAATGCATTTACGGCAAAATTACTTACATTTTGGGTTTATTTCTCCAGCAAATCGCCCAAAATGCAATCCGTCATAATTAGCGCGCGCGGCAAATGGAACGGCCCCTTAAACGTGCTGCCCTTGCAAGGCGGCTCTGTGGGTTTGCCATCGCGGCGCAAATAGCCGTACCATTCGCCATATTCTCTATCCGAAAAATAGGCTTTGCAATAATCGAGTGTTTTTTCGTACCATGTGAGATACTTTTCGTCACCAGTTTCGCGGTAAAACAGCAAGCTGGCAATCATAATTTCGTTATGCGGCCACCAAAGCTTCATATCGTGCTCGTATGCTTCGGGGGGCAGGCCCTTGCAATCGCGGAAATATAAAAGCCCGCCATATTCCTTGTCCCAGCCGCCCTCAATGGCAAAGCAGAACACCTCGGCCGCTTTTTGCATCAGCGCCGCATCCCCTGTTTGCTTTGCGCGGTCAGCCAAAAACCAGCTGCATTCAATGTCGTGCCCGGGGTTTACCATGCGCCCCGCCGTGTATTCGCCTTCAAACTCACCGTTCATGCCCACAGATTCCAGTGTGCACTGCATCTCGGGCTTGTGGTGATATTTGAAAATTGTTTCCACACATTCGGCTGCGCGTGCATCGTAAAGCGCCGCATTTTCGGCATCCAAACGGCGCATAACAGAAGTGATGTTTAAATAAATCATCGGGTCGGCAAGTGCGCGGCCAGTGCGCGTTTCGGGTATGGTTTTCGGGCCCATGCCTGTAGGGTCGCTGATAAGGCCGTTATTCAGCTGCCAAATGCGCTCGTAAGCGCTGCGCGCGCGCAAAAGGCAGTCCTTGTCGCCCGTTACGCCGTAATATTCGGCATTGGCCATCGCATAAAAGCCCTCGGAAAAGCAATATCTGCGCTGGCGCAATGGTTTGCCATCTGCCGTAACCGTAAAATACATGCGGTCGCCCGCCGCGCGGTTAATGCAATGGCGCTCCATAAAGTCTAAGCAGGATTTTGCGGCAGCCAGCCATTCGGGCTTTGCGCCGTAGGTTTTGCATAAATACGAAAACGTCCATGCGCAGCGCCCCTGCATCCACACGCTTTTGTCTGTGGAAAACACCTTGCCTGTGCGGTCAAGGCAGGTATATACGCCGCCATGCTCTTTATCCATGCCGTTTTCCAGCCAAAAGCGCACGCAAATGGCCAGCTCTTCCTGTGTCCACTCACGATATGCCTGCAATTTTGCTTTATCCATGTTCATCATCTTTCCTGATAGTGCGCCGCCTTTGCGGGCACCCTGTAAATTTTAAATAAGGCTCGCCAAATGTGCAGCGCCCAAAAGCCCTGCGTTGTTGCCCAGTGCCGCTGGCAAAAGGCGGCAATCGCGAAAGCTGGGCTTTGTGCTGGCCGAAAGAATGGCCGTTAAATTTAACACGATGTACGGCTCTTTCATGATGCCGCCACCCAGCACAATGGCGCTGGGATTAAACGTATGTATCAAACAAATCAGCCCATAGCTGATTTCTCGAATCCAATCATCCACCAGCATTTTCACTTCGGGGATATCCATTGCCGCAAACACCGCGCGCCCGCTATCGAGCTTTGGCGAAAGCGCCAAAGCGCGGCGCACCAAAGCACTGGTGCTGGCATATCGCTCATAGCTGCCAGAGCCCACATCTCCCGGCACCATTGCGCCCGGATGGGTAACAAGCCCGCCAAATTCGCCTGCGGAATAACGGCTGCCACGATATAAACGCTTGTTGATAATCACGGCGCCGCCAATGCCCGTGCCATAATTGACACATAAAAAATCTTTAAATTCACGCCCCGCGCCAAACATCAATTCGCCCATTGCGGCGGCATTTACATCGTTTTCCACCACAAAGGGCAGCCCTAATGCATCGCAAAATTCTTTTTTCAGATTCATGCCGGTATAGCCTGGGATATTGTCGGCAAGGCGAATCATGCCCTTATCCACATCCACTTCGCCCGCGGTGGAAAGGCCCACGCGGTCGATTTCGCCAAAGCTTTTCACAATTTCAATGGCCTTTGCAATGACAGCCGGGCCGCCCATATGTGCGCCGGTAACATGCTCTGTCACCTCGCCCAAAACGCCGTTTTCCACCACAGCTGCTTTAATAAAAGTGCCGCCCAAATCCAATGCTGCTATTTTCAACGCAAATCCTCCTGTTTTTGCAATGCCCGTGCCCTGTGTAAACGCTATTGCGCGTTTTGGATAGCCGCGTCAATCAGCTTGGCGGCGCGCTGGATAATGGGCATATCCTCGGCGCAAATTTGCGCCAAAGGCGCGCGAACGCCGCCCAAATTGATATCCTCACGCAAACGCAGCACTTCTTTCATCACGGCATACAAATTGCCGCGGCAGGTGCACATCACATTGATAATTTCATCTATATCATACTGTATCCGTGCCGCTTTTTCAAGCTTTCCTTCTTGATACAAATCAAAAATGCGCAAAAACAGCTCTGGCATTACGGCATAGGTGCCGCCGATGCCGCCGTCTGCCCCAATGGCAAGGCCACTCACAAATTGCTCGTCAGGGCCGTTAAACACCGTAAAGCCCTCGCCGCCATCTGCTTTAAATATCTGGATATCCTGCACGGGCATGGACGAGTTTTTCACCGCCACTACGCGCGGGTTTTTGCGCATTTCGGCAAAAAGCGAGCGCGTAAGCGCCACGCCCGCCAGCTGCGGGATATTGTAAATCACAAAATCGGTATTCGGCGCTGCGGCGGAAATATCATTCCAATAGGCGGCAATCGCGTGCTCTGGCAGATGGAAATAGATTGGGGGAATCGCCGCAATAGCATCTACGCCGAGGCTTTCGGCGTGCGCCGCAAGCTCCATGCTGTCTTTTGTGTTGTTGCATGCCACATGCGCAATCACCGTAATTTGCCCCTTTGCCACCTTCATCACGTTTTCCAGTGTGATTTTGCGCTCGGCAACGCTTTGATAAATGCATTCGCCCGAAGAGCCGCACACATATACGCCCTTTACGCCTTTTTCAATTAAAAAGCGTGTAAGCGCCTGTGTGCGCTCGGGGCTGATATTGCCTTTTTCGTCATAGCAGGCGTAAAAGGCCGGTATAACGCCTTTGTATTTATCGTTGTTTTTCATAAACTTAACCATTCCTTTCGTTTTGCAAAGAATACAGATTTAAAATTCCACTCGCGCGGGAATACCTGCGCGGCGAATTCGCCTTGCCGCCGAGCAGGTATTTCCTAAGGATAAAACTTGTTTTATCCTTTCACCGCCCCCATAGTAATGCCCTGTGTAAACGATTTTTGGAACAGGATAAACACCAGCACAATCGGAATTGCCGACAGTGTGGCGCCTGCCATCAAC
>JAGPHI010000037.1 GCA_018055565.1 Oscillospiraceae bacterium
GATATGGAATCCGCCCCTACATAAATACGTGGCCATTACCCCACAGCGCATACGTGGGGACATCCGCCCGCAAAATTATACGCGCCCCATAACGGGCGGATGTCCCGACGTATGCGCTGTGGGGTAATGGCCACGTATTTATGTAGGGGCGGATTCCATATCCGCCCGCAAAATTAAACGTGCACCACAACGGGCGGATATTGAATCCGCCCCTACGGTTTTTGTTTACAGGCAGGCGTGGAATCCGCGCGTGTCGTTTCGGCCTGTATACGCAAATAAAATCGGACCTGCGATCTATAATCGTTTTTCTCTGATTTCGATTCTCTAAATGCTCCCGCGTGCGCTGTGGGGTAATGCCCACGTATTTTGTAGGGGCGGATTCTATATCCGCCCGCAGAATTTATACGTGCCTCATAACGGGCGGATATCCCCGTATGCGCTGTGGGGTAATGGCCACGTATTAATGTATAGGCGAATTCCATATCCGCCCGCAAAATTAAACGCGCCCCACAACGGGCGGATATAGAATCCGCCCCTACGGTTTTTGTTTACAGGCAGGCGTGGAATCCGCCCCTACAATACCTAATCTCTTATTGCTCCCGCGCAGGCATTGTGGATTAAGCTGCGCATACGAATCAGCTTCGGGTTTTCACGCGTGGGGCACACACGGTTTGTTAAAAGCACTACAGAAAGCCCTGTTTCGGGGTCTACCGCGAAGCTGGTGCCTGTAAAGCCCGTATGTCCAAACGAAAGAGGGGAGAGCAAATCGCCCAAAAACACCAGCGGGCTGCCCGCAAGGTTAAAGCCCAATCCGCGATGCTCGTCCATGCCAGGGGTGTAATTGTATAGCGCTTTTTTCAGCATTGCAGGCGAAAGAAATGCCGTGCCGTCGGCTGTTTTGCCGCCATTTGCCAGCATGTCGGCAAATATGCGCATATCACGAATATCGCTAAACACGCCTGCGTTGGCAGAAATGCCGTTTAAAAAGCGCGCGTTTTCATCGTGCACCACGCCGCAGAAGGGCTTTTGCGTGGCGGGGTCAAGCTCTGTGGGGGCAATGTCGCCGCACGGGCGATAGGTAGTGTGCGTCATGCTAAGCGGGCCAAACACCCATTCCTGTGCCAACACATCCAGCGGCGCGCCGCCGATTTGCTCCAAAATTTTGCCAAGTAAAATATAGCCCATGCAGCTATAATCCGGCATTTCGCCGGGCGCGTGTAAAAGCGGCTCTGCCAAAATTACGCTTGCGGCATTTGCGGGGTCATCCGTGCGCTCGCTTAGATAAAAATGCGGATGGATGCCACTGGTGTGCGTCATCAATTGCAAAATCGTGATATTTTTTTTATCTTCGGGTGCATCAAAAAACAAGCTTACCTTATCATAAAGGCGCAAACGCCCTGTTTCGATAAAGCGAAAAGCCACCATTGTAGCCGCAAGAATCTTCGATACGCTTGCCATATCAAACAGCGTTTGCGTTGTGGCCTTGCCAAAAGCGCGGCACAGGCATTCCTTACCGCCCACGCTTACCGATAACACCGCTGCCGGATATGCGCCGTTTTGTATGCCCTCCTCCACCAGCTGCGCTGCACGTTCAAACCTTGTATCCATTGCATTCATCCTTTCATGCAGGCAATTGCAAACTGCACGCATACACCTGCGCCGCCCCATAGCAAGCGGCCGCACAATGGCACGCACAACGTGTTGTGCCCGCCTTTAAGCGGAATGTGCGCAGCATAGCGTTTTTACAATTACACCTGTTCATACAGTTCACATCTTATCCGCGCTTTTAGCAAATGTCAAGCCCTTACTTTGCAAAAAACAGCGATTTGCAAATGCATGGCGCAGGTTATTTGCAAACGCGCCTGCGCTTTGCGAAAGGGCGGCAAACCCTGCATTGGCGCATAAACAAAGCCGCCTTTATCCCGTATGTGCATACCCCGCATTGCGAAACAGGCGAAAAACGACCAAATTTTGCTAAATGTATTTCACTATCTGAACAAACAATAAGTTCAGTTTTTGGCATATCGCCAAAAATAGGCGATTGCTGATTACAATTTTGTTATTTTTGTTGACGAATTATTACGATAGTGTTATGATGATGGCATCGAAACAATAATTCTGAACGCATAGCTTGTTCGGGAAAAAAGTTTCAAGCACAGTATCGGCACGCACTCGGCGTGTCAGAATTTAAGGAGGAATGACATGAAATCGTTTATGAAAAAAGCAATGGCACTCACCCTTGTATTGGCACTTTCCGTAAGCATCGCTGCATGCGGCGCCAAGCCGGCCAGCTCCACACCTGCGGCACCCGGCTCCACCAGCACGCCCGCCAAAGACGCGGCTCCGCTGAAGGTGTCGATTTTCTATTCGGATAACCCCACTTTGCCGTTCAACAAAGACTGGCTGGCACTCAAAGAAGTGCAAAAAATCTGCAACGTTGATTTGCAGGTAGAAGCAATTCCTTCCACCGACTATAACACAAAGGTATCTCTTGCGCTGAATACAGGCGAGAACGCACCGGACGTTATTTTGTATCAAGAAACCAAATCCGAAAACGCTTCGCTTGCACTGAACGGTGCTATCGTGCCCATCAGCGATTATCCCGAATGGACACCGAACTTTAACGCCAAAGTAAAAGAGTTTGGCCTTGAAGAGGACGTTGCCAATTTGACATTGCAAGATGGCAAGCGCTATTACATGCCTGCGCTGTTTGATAAGCCCTTCTATGACGGCGGCCTTATCCTGCGCGAAGATTACTTAAAATCGAAGGGCTTCGACGCCCCCAAAACCTTTGATGATTTGTACAAAATCTTAAAGGCCTACAAAACGGATTTCCCGAAATCCTATCCGCTTACCTCTTTGGTGGCTCCGTATGTTACCTATCGTATGACAATGACTTCGTTCGGCGTCAGCGTTGGTAAATCGAACTCCTCCAAAACAAACGCCTTAAGCTACGATTACGAAAAAGGCGAATACTTCCCCGGCGCTATCAGCGAAGACTGGCGCGAATATCTGCGCTTTATCAATAAGCTGTATGCCGAGGGCCTGTTAGACCCCGAAATGGCCGCCCCCATCGACGGCGACAAGTGGACCACAAAAATGGCCACCGGTGCTGCTGTTGCCACCTATGCGTACTATGACCAAATTGGCGGCATCGAAACCGCAAGCGATATCGACGGCTTCAAGCTGCAAATGTATCCCTCGCTTGCCGGCCCCAAAGGCGCACATCATCAGCCGAAATCCAAAACCTATGTAGGCATCATGTTCCCGAAGAAAACTGCCGAGCGCAAAGATTTTGAGCAGGTAGTGCGCGCAATGGATCAAATGTTCTTCTCTGAAGAGTGCTCCACCATCTGGTGCCTCGGCGTTGAAGGCGTTACCTACAAAATGGACGGCGACAAAGTTGTGTATGCCGACGAAATCAAAAACTCCAAAGACGGCATTTACAAAACCATGCAGCTTAAATACGGCTGCGGCGCTGACCCCTTCCAGCTGGTTTGGACAAATGCTCGCGAGATGACAAAATACGACGAAAACTATGCCGCAATCAACAAAACAGTAGCGGGCATGGAAAACGGCAACGTGATCCAGCCGATTCCTCCCACACCGCTGTTTGATGACCTTGCTGCCGAGGATGCCGCCAGCTTGCAAACCCCGCTTGCGGACACCATCGAAGTATGGATTGACGGCTTTGTAACAGGCAAAAAGAGCCTTGATAAGGACTGGGATGCCTATGTGAAAGAGCTGAAAGATTTGCAGATTGAAGAGTTCTGCAAGCTGTACAACGACAATTTAAGAAAGTAAAGCAAAGTTAAAGAAGGTTCTGCTTGCGGCGCAAGTAGACGGGCGGGCAGAAGGTATGCTGTAAAACACGAGCAGCGCCCTGCCCGCCCGCTTTCTTTCTTCGCAGCCTTTCTTTCTCTGTAAATAAGGGCAGGGCGCTTGTTTATAGAGAAAACCGCAGCATAATTTGATGCTGCGGCCGATACCGAACTATCTTTGCACCCCAAAAAGCCGTGTGCAAGCGCGCTGCTTTTGTATGAAAGGAATGATATCTATGCCAAAAACCGCCGTTAAAGAGCGCCACGTGCGCACGCCGCAGGAAAAGGCCGCACGGAATGCGCATTTGCGCATCCATATTCATCGCTATTGGGTACTGTATGCAATGATGCTATTGCCCATTATCTATTTTATTGTATTTAAATATGTGCCGATGTTTGGCAATATTTTGGCTTTTCGCCGCTATAAACCCGGTATGGGCCCCTTTGGCACCGATTGGACACTGCGCTATTTTGAACGTTTTTTAAAAGACCCCACGTTTTGGCGCGCGTTTAAAAACACCATTGTTTTGTCTATCATGAACTTAATTGTCAATTTCCCATTGCCAATTATTTTTGCCATTTTGCTTAACGAAGTGCGCCATAAGCGCTTCAAAAAAGTGGTGCAAACCATTTCGTACATGCCGCGCTTTATCTCCACCGTGGTGGTTATCTCCATCTTAGGCGAGCTGCTTTCGCCCTCCTCCGGCCTTGTAAACCGCTTTTTGCAAAGCGTGTTTGGCATGGACCCCATCTATTTCATGAACGAGCCGCAATACTTCCGCGCCATTTATGTTTTGTCGGACGCGTGGCAGTTTATGGGCTGGACGGCCATCATCTATTTTGCCGCCATTACGGGCATCAGCATGGATTTGTATGAAGCGGCCGATATGGACGGCGCATCGCGTTTCCAAAAAATTTGGTATATCACGCTGCCCTCTATTATGCCCACCATCATGGTTATGCTGATTATGAATGTGGGGCAAATGCTAAACCTCGGCTTTGAAAAGGTGCTTTTGATGTACACCAATGCAAACTCGGGTGTTAGCGATATTATCGACACGCTGGTGTACCGCACCGGCCTTGTTAGCCAAAACTACTCATACGCCACTGCCATCGGTTTATTTGGCGGTCTTATCGGATTAATCCTCGTTGTCAGCTCCAATGCAATTTCCAAAAAGCTGACGGGCGAGAGTATTTATTAAGGAGTGGTGATGAACATGACACATAGAATAAAGCATCGCTCCATCGGCAATCTTTTGTTTGACGCTGTGGTTTACGGCGTAATGATTTTGGTTTTGCTTGCGTGCTTGATTCCGTTTTTGTACATGATTGCCGTGTCCTTTTCGGGCACAAAGGCGCTTGTGAACAATTTGGTAACGTTTTGGCCTGTGGATTTCACGCTGGAAGCCTATCAAAAAATCTTTACGTATCCAAACTTTTTTGCCGCCTATGGCAACACGTTTATTTACGCGTTCGGCGGCACGGCCATTGCGCTTTGCGCCACCATTTTGTTTGCTTATCCGCTTTCCAAAACGTTTTTATACGGCAACAAGATTGTTACAAAATTTGTTATCGTTTCGATGTTTTTTGCGGGCGGCATGATTCCGAATTATCTTTTAATCAGCTCTTTGCACCTTACGGGCACACGCTTTGCCATGCTGATTCCGTTTGCCATTAACACCTTTAACCTGATTATATTAATCAACTTTTTCAAATCCCTTCCCGAAGAAATTGAGGAAGCGGCTTTGATTGACGGGCTTGGCTATTTTGGCATTTTGCGCCGCATTGTGGTACCGCTGTCTACCGCGGCCATCGCCACCATCGGCCTTTACTATGCGGTGTATTTTTGGAACTCGTGGTTCCAGCCGATGCTGTACTTAAACAGCGACCAATATCCCGTTATGCTTTTGCTGCGCAATATTGTAAACGGCACAATGGCGCTGGACGGCGGCGCTGGCTCGGCAGAAAAGACCACCATTGCTATTTCTATTAAATCGGCCGTTATTATTACGTCCACACTTCCCATTATCACGCTGTATCCTTTCCTGCAAAAGTATTTTGTTAAAGGCATTACGCTTGGCGGCGTAAAGGGATAAACCCTGCATATGCTGCTGGCGCGCAAAGTTGCGGCAGCGGCCAGATTCCCCGGAAAGGAATGACAGTTTGAAAGAGCAATCTTTCAAACGGGGCTTTTGTGTTTTCGCCCAAAACAGGGCGAAATTTTGGCAAAGCCAAAACGTCACAAATTTCCCTAGAAAGGAAAATCGATTTATGATACAAATCAATCGCATCTGCACCGAACAGCGAAACCCCTCCACCATGCATATTGACGAGGCGGAAAGTGCTGAAATTCTGCGTTTGATGAACGAGGAAGATAAAAATGTGGCGCTTGCCGTAGAGGCCGTTTTGCCGCAAATTACAAAGGCTGTGGATGTCATCGCTGCCGCGCTGCATGACGGCGGCCGCCTGATTTACTGCGGCTGTGGCACATCGGGGCGCCTGGGCGTTTTAGACGCTGTGGAATGCCCGCCCACCTTCGGCACAGACCCTGGCCTTATCCGCGCGCTGATTGCAGGCGGCGACCGCGCCTTTGTCAGCGCTGTAGAGGGCGCTGAAGACAATCGGCAATGGGGTGCCGAGGATTTAAGCGAAATCGGCTTTTGCAAACATGACGTGCTGGTGGGCATTGCCGCCAGCGGGCGCACACCCTATGTGATGGGCGCAATGGAATTTGCCAAAAAGCAAGGCGCAGCCGTAATTGCCGTTACCTGCTGCCCTGGCAGCGAGGTAGACCGCTTTGCCGATATTGGCATTGCGCCTGCCCCCGGCCCCGAAGTGGTTACCGGCTCTACGCGCTTAAAAAGCGGCACGGCGCAAAAAATGGTGCTGAATATGCTTTCTACCGCCAGCATGATTAAGCTGGGGAAGGTGTATGAAAACCTGATGGTTGATGTGCGCGCCACAAACGAAAAGCTGGTGGAACGCGCGGTATCCATTGTGCGCTCTGCCACAGGCTCCGACGACGAAACCGCGCGCGAAGCGCTTTCGGCATGCGGGTTTTCGGCCAAAACCGCTATTTTAATGTTGCTTTGCCATATCGATGCCGCCAGCGCCGAAGAAACGCTTAGTAAAGCCGATGGGCGCATCTCCCGCGCGGTGCAGCTAAGGCGGGTTGGCGCGTAGCGCTTGTGAAAGGAAGGGTATTCAATGGCTTTGCTTCGCTGCGATGTTTACTCTGCCTGCCTCGGCATGGAAACCACCGTGCAGGTGGTTTTGCCCGACAAGGGCGCCGTGAGCGACGCAAGGCTGGTATATCTTTTGCACGGCCTTACCGATAACAGCACCGC
>JAGPHI010000038.1 GCA_018055565.1 Oscillospiraceae bacterium
ATCTTCGATATGTTTATCGTCGGTGCAAAACAAAAATCGGTCGCAAGGTAAATCGGAATCCAAAAGCCCGCCCACAAGCGCCGTTAAATTTTTGGCGGCGCTGCCCTCGCGCACCAGCACGCAAAAGCCCGCGCGTGCCTTTTCGGCCGCTTCGGCAAAGGTGGTGCATTCGTGCTCGGTGCACACGCCTGCCGCGGCATACGCTTGCAGCTCTTTGCCCGATAGCCCGGGCGCGTGCCCGTCTGAAAGCTTGCCCGCCGCCTCGCAAAGCGCCAGCTTTTCCATAATGCCGTCCCGTCCGGCCACTACATCGGGATAGCACATCACCTCGCCAAGCCCCAAAACACGCGGATGATCAATAAAGTCGCGCATGTCCGCGGCGGTAAAGTCGGCACCGTTTGTTTCAAAGGCCGTTGCGGGGACGCTGGAGGGCAGCATAAAATAGATATCCACGGGCAGCTGCTCCGACGCGTTTAAAAAGTATTGCATGCCGGCTTTGCCCGCCACGTTTACAATCTCGTGCGGGTCGGCCACTATGGTGGTGGTGCCGCTTTTCGACACCGCCTTTGCCAGTTCAAACGGCGTTACCATCGTGCTTTCAATGTGCATATGTGCGTCAATAAAGCCCGGGCAAAGGTATTTATCGGTGCAGTCAATCTCTTCTTCGCCCTGATATTCGCCCACGCCCACAATCATGCCGTTTGTCACAGCCACGTCGCCCTTGATAATCTCCTCGGTAAACACGTTCACCACATTGGCGTTTTTAAATACCAGCTGCGCCTTTTCGCGCCCCATCGCCGCGTTTACCAGTGTTTTGCCATCGCGCATTTTGCATGCCTCCCTTTTATCACTTTTTTGTGCAAAGTATGCAGCATCCCATAGCTTATTAGTATTACTTACATTATACAAGCATTCGTGCCGCAAAACAAATAGTTTTACAAAATTTTATGAAAGGCGCAAATTGCTTCATAAGGTAAAAAGCAGCGCCGCTTTCCAAATAGGAAAACAGCGCTGACATTTGCGCAACAGATTCGTTAAAATACGGGTTAAATAGGAATTGTGCGTATGCACGCAGCCGACGGCGTGCTTGACGCTTGGGTTTAGCATCGTCACTGTGCTGGTACGAGGGCTTTTTCGATGTTTTTCAAATAGTATTCGCGCACTTCCAGCGCCCACGCGCGGTCCGGATGCCCTTCGGGCCAGCGGGCTTTCATTTCATCTTCAATAGAAACCGCTGCGCCGTCCTGCGCAAAGGAGTAATCGGTAAAATCACAAAGCACAAACTGCTCGGTTTTGTAAAACACGCGGCTTTGTAGCGCTTCATAGTCGAGAATTGCGCCATTAATCCACGCCTTGCATTCAGGCGTGAAATCCTCACTGCGAAAGGCGAGGGAAACCAAGACGTTAATTCCGTCTACGTCGGGCGCGTTTGGCAGCAGATTTTTCATTGTGGCGCTGATGCGCAGCTCTTTGCCGCCGTTGTTGAGCAAAGAAGAGCTGCCCTGCCAAAAATGGTAATCGGGCCCCTCGGCGGCCTTGCCTGTTTGCGATAAGCTTTTTTGGTGCGATGGCGAGATGGTGTTGCCCGCGTCTGTCGGTATGGAAAATGCCAGCCCAAATTCACCAAGCGCATATCCTTTTAAATAGGGAATCGTGCGTATGGATGCAGACGACGGCTTGCTTGCCGCTTGGCTTTGCGCTGCATTTTGTGGAAAGCTTGGCGCGTGCTCACTTGCTACGGCAGAGGAACAAGCGGCGAAAACAGCACAAAAGCAAAGCGGCGCGACGATGCTTTGCCAATAGAAAGAAGCCCACTGTTTCATTGGCAGGCTAGCACATGGCCTTTGGATTTGTGCCGCTGCGCAATGCTTTTGCAAGGCGCATCCACAGGGTGGGGTTGCGCTTATGATACTCCGCCCACCATGCTTTTTCAGCGGCCTTTGTTGCAGGGAATCGGGCGTAGGGCTGCTGTGTGGGGGTAACGATTTTGTATTCGCACTCTAAACGTTCATCCATTGTCATAATTACTGCCTCCTAGTATAGTATATGTTGATATTCCACAAATGTTTTCAACGACAGTAACGGTTTTTACCGCATAATCAGTATAACATGTGCGCGAGAGGAAAACAATATTTGCTTTTACAAAAATGCGCAATGCGCTTTGTGCATTGCGACTACGAGTGTTTTTGCTATAAAAGCAATTGTATTGCAAGCAAAGAATGGCCTGTATTTATGTACAATTTGTAAAAGAATGATTTTTTAAATGAATTTTTTACAAGGGTACTTGACATACTAAAAAACAGGTGTAAAATAATCTTAGCACTCAAAGGTGCAGAGTGCTAAATTTAAAGGTGGTGATGTGTAAAATGTCGATTGATGACCGCAAGCAAAAGGTGCTGCGCGCGATTGTATCCTTATATGAGCTGGATGGAGAGCCCGTTGGCTCAGGGCTTTTGGCGGAACATTTTGAACTTTCAGTTTCCAGCGCCACTTTACGCAACGAGATGGCCACACTGACAAGGCTGGGCCTTTTGGAGCAGCCACACACCAGCGCGGGCCGTGTGCCAAGTGCCAAAGGGTATCGCTATTATCTGGATAATCTGCTAAATGCCGAGGATGCGCTGACCATTCGCGAAAAACGCGCAATTGACGAAGTGTTTGCGGATTTGGATTATGACCCCGACCGTTTGATGGAGGGTGCCGCAAAGGCACTAAGCGAATTGACGGGCTATGCGGTGATTGCCACAAGCCCCAAAAGCGAAAGCACCTATATCGCGCATTTCGAGCTGTTTCAAGTGGGGCGCTACACCGCGGCGCTTTTGGGCGTAACCAATTTTGGTGGCGTGCGCACACGCGTGATTAAGCTAAATTTCGAGCTTTCGCCCGCTGCGCTGCAAACCATTGCAGGCCTGTTAAACTCCACGCTTACTTTCCGTTCCCCCGCCGACATCAGCGAGGAATATCTGCGCGGTGCGGCCGCCTCTTTTGGCAGCGGGCAGGCGCTGGTATATCCCATTTTGCAAGCGGCGTTAAAGCTTTTGCGCGAGGCAGGCAAAGCCAAAACCTATTTTGAAGGCGAGCAAAAGCTGCTTGCAAACCGCGATTGTGCACAGCATCTAGGCACCTTGATAGAGCTTTGCGCAAATCCGGCGGCGGTTAGCGAATATCTTGCGCCGCAAAGCGAGCATTCGCGCGTAGTTCTGGGCGAGGATTTGCCCGATTACCCGATGCCGGGCATCTGCCTTGTATCGCGCGGATACCACGCGGGCAGCGGGCGCACAGGCTCCTTAACCATCGTGGGGCCCATCCGCATGCAGTTCATGAAAATTATACCCTGTCTGGATTATTTTTCATTGCTTTTAGGGCAGTGTATCACAGGGAAAACACAGGAGGAGCCGTTACAAAGATGAATACAGAAGAAAACGAGCACATCAAAGGCCAAAGCGCAGAGCCGGGCGAGGAAAACGCGTGCGACAATGCGTGCGCATCGGCCGAAAAGGCGGGCAAGGAATGCAAAAAGGATAAAAAGCCCTCGCACGCAGACGTTGCGGCGTTAAGCGCCGCCGCCGAAAAGGCCAAAAAAGAAGCCGAAACCGCAAAAGAAACCCTTTTGCGCACCGCCGCTGAATATGAAAATTATCGTAAGCGCAGCGCAAAGGAAAAGGACGGCGCATTCTCAGACGGCCTCTCGCACGCGGTAAACCTGCTTTTGCCGGTGATAGACACACTCACCCTTGCCGCCGGCGCCCCCACGCAGGACGAGGAATACAAAAAGGGCGTAACCATGACATTGCAAAAATGTGACGAAGTGTTTAAAGCATTGGGCGTTACAGAAATTGACGCGCTGGACCTGCCGTTTGACCCGCAGCTGCATGCCGCGGTGATGCAGCAGGAAAGCGATAAGGAAAGCGGCACGATAACCGCCGTTTTCCAAAAGGGCTACAAGCTGGGTGAAAAAGTGATTCGGCACGCCAGCGTGGCAGTGGCACAATAGCAGCATGCTTGGCAGCTGCTTTTGCATAAAAAATATTGCATTTCAAAACATTCACAAATTTTCGTATGATTGAATAAAGGAGAGTATTATTATGGGTAAAATTATTGGTATTGACCTCGGCACCACAAACAGCTGTGTTGCCGTTATGGAAGGCGGCGAGCCTGTTGTTATCGCAAACGCAGAGGGCGCGCGCACCACACCGTCGGTTGTGGGCTTTACAAAAACAGGCGAGCGCTTAGTGGGCCAAGTGGCAAAGCGCCAGGCCATCACAAACCCCGACCGCACCATCGCTTCGATTAAGCGCGAGATGGGCACCGACCATAAGGTGGACATCGACGGCAAAAAGTATACCCCGCAAGAAATCAGCGCAATGATTTTGGCAAAGCTGAAAGCGGATGCCGAAAGCTATTTGGGCGAAAAGGTAACCGAGGCGGTTATTACTGTGCCGGCATATTTTTCGGATAGCCAGCGCCAAGCAACAAAGGACGCGGGCGCTATCGCAGGCCTTGATGTAAAACGCATTATCAACGAGCCTACAGCAGCAGCCCTTGCCTATGGCGCAGACAAAGAAAACGACCAAAAAATCATGGTGTATGACCTCGGCGGCGGCACCTTTGACGTGTCTATCATTGAGATGGGCGACGGCGTAACCGAGGTGCTTTCCACCGCGGGCGACACACATCTTGGCGGCGACGATTTTGATAAGCGCGTGATCGACTGGCTGGCCGATGAATTTAAAAAAGAAAACGGTGTGGATTTGCGCAGCGATAAGATGGCGGCGCAGCGCTTAAAAGAAGCCGCCGAAAAGGCGAAAATTGAGCTGTCGGGCGTAGCTTCCACAGCGGTAAACCTGCCCTTTATCACGGCAGATGCCAATGGCCCGAAGCATCTCGACACCACGCTGACCCGCGCCAAATTTAACGAGCTTACCGCCGATTTGGTGGAGCGCACGATGAGCCCTGTGCGTCAGGCACTTTCGGATGCGGGCTTAAAGCCCAGCGATTTGCACAAGGTGCTCTTAGTGGGCGGCTCTACACGCATTCCTGCCGTGCAGGACGCAGTGAAAAGCTTTATGGGCACAGAGCCGTCAAAGGGCATCAACCCCGACGAGTGCGTGGCCGTGGGCGCAGGCATTCAGGGCGGCGTTTTGGGCGGCGACGTAAAAGGGCTTTTGCTGTTAGACGTTACACCGCTTTCGCTTGGCATTGAAACAATGGGCGGCGTGTGCACCAAAATTATTGAGCGCAACACCACCATTCCGTCGAAAAAGAGCCAAATTTTCTCTACTGCGGCCGACAATCAGCCGTCGGTTGAAGTGAATGTATTGCAGGGCGAACGCGAAATGGCCAGCGGCAATAAATCGCTGGGCACGTTCCACCTAGACGGTATCCCCTCTGCGCCGCGCGGCGTGCCGCAAATTGAGGTCACCTTTGACATCGACGCAAACGGCATTGTGCATGTAAGCGCAAAGGATTTGGGCTCCGGCAAAGAGCAAAGCATCACCATTACCGCCTCGACCAATATGAATAAAGACGAAATCGAAAAGGCCGTTAAGGAGGCAGAGCAATTTGCTGCCGAGGATAAAGCCAAGCGCGAGGCAGTGGATGTGCGCAACGGCGCCGACCAATTGGTTTATCAAACCGAAAAAACCATGACGGAGCTGGGCGACAAGGTGCCTGCGGACGAAAAAACCGCCATCACCGCAAAGCTGGACGCGCTGAAAGAAGCCCTTAAGAGCGACGACATGGCAAAAATTAAAGAAAAGCAAGAAGATTTGCAAAAAGACATGCATGCCATGAGTGAAAAGCTGTATAAGGATGCTGCCGCGGCAAGCGGCGCTGCACAGCAAGGCGCCGAGCCGCAAAACGATGCACCCGATATGGGCGGCAAAGGCGACGACAACGTGGTAGACGCCGACTATAAAGAGGTGTAAAACCGCGCTTGATAGCTGCAAGCAAGCGCAGGGGCAAAACCCTATAGGGCAAAAGCTGCCCCTCGCGTTTGCCATTGGTAACGGCTGGCAGTATCATAGATACAAAACGATGCCGCCCTTTTTTACAAAGGGCGGCAACCTTAGATAAAGGAACGGTTATGCAAATGGCTGATAAACGAGATTATTATGAGGTGCTGGGCATCTCAAAATCCGCCACAGACGATGAAATTAAAAGCGCTTACCGCAAAACCGCTAAAAAATATCATCCCGATTTACATCCCGATGATAAGGCCTCGGAAGACAAATTTAAAGAGGCCAGCGAAGCGTATGAGGTACTAAGCGACAAAGAAAAGAAATCTCGCTATGACCAGTTTGGCCATGCGGGGGTAGACCCCTCTTACGGCGCGGGCGCAGGCGGTTTTGGCGGTGGCTTTGGCGGCGGCGGTGTGGATTTGGGCGATTTGTTTGGCGATTTGTTTGGCGGCGGTTTTGGCGGCTTTGGCGGCTCGTCGCGCTCGCGGCAAAACCCCAATGCAGCGCGGCGCGGCGCGGATATCCGTGTAAGCCTTGTGCTCTCGTTTATGGAGGCCGTGCACGGCTGCAAAAAAACCGTGTCGGTGAATCGGCAGGATGCTTGCTCGGAATGCGGCGGCAGCGGCGCGGCAAAGGGCACCAGCCCCGAAAGCTGCCCCGATTGCCACGGCTCGGGCTTTGTTACGGTGCAGCAGCGCACGCCGTTTGGTGTAATGCAGTCCTCTCGGCCTTGCTCGCGCTGCGGCGGCAAGGGCAAAATTATCAAAAGCCCCTGCACCAAGTGCCACGGCACAGGCAATGTGGGCACGGCAAAGCGCGTGGAGGTAACGGTGCCTGCGGGCATTGATGATGACCAAAGCATGCGCCTTACAGGTCTTGGCGATGCGGGTGCAAACGGCGGCCCATCGGGCGATTTGATTGTTATTGTAACGGTGCGCCCAGACGCCATGTTTGAACGCGATCGGTTTGACGTACATGTCAATGTGCCCATTACCTATAGCCAAGCGGTTTTGGGTGCCGATGTTGTGGTGCCCACCATCGACGGCAAGGTGGAATACAATGTGCCAGAGGGTACACAAAGTGGCACGGTGTTCCGCTTGCGCGGCAAGGGCATACAGTATGTGAATGGCCGTGGACGCGGCGACCAATATGTGCGCGTGGACGTGGAGATACCGAAAAAGCTTACACGTGTGCA
>JAGPHI010000039.1 GCA_018055565.1 Oscillospiraceae bacterium
CGGGCAAGCCGTATCTATCGGTAAAGCTTTTGCAGGGCGAAACGCCCATCGACGTGATGAACGCGGTGTTTCGCTCGCTGGGCCAAACGCATATCTAGGGGCTGATGCAAACACGCGTGCGCCAAACGGAGGGGCAGATTCCATATCCGCCCGTAGAACCCAATAACGCCCGCAAACGCAAAAAAACAAAACATGTGGGTATCGGGCAAAATTGTTTGGGTGGCGTTTGTGCATGTACAACACTTGCAGGGTGTGGCCAATTTTCGGGCGGATATGGAATCCGCCCGTAGAACCCAATAACGCCCGCAAACGCAAAAAACAAAACACATGCGGGTATCGGCCAAAATTGTTTGGGCGGCGTTTGTGCATGTACAACACTTGCAGGGTGTGGCCAATTTTCGGGCGGATATGGAATCCGCCCCTACACCACAAATGCGCAATTTCTGACATTGAATGGTTTGATAATGCATCCGCACGTAAATTAGGATAACGCAAATCACGATAAACGGTTAAACGCAAAATGCGCCGCATCCCCATTCTGACCTCTTACTTCTAATCTCTATTGTCTAGCATCTAAACCGTAGGGGCGGATTCCATATCTGCCCGCAAAAAATCGCAGAAATCCATTCCATCCCTGCGCGTAATAAAAGGATAAAGCGTAAAAGCCGAGCGAACAATATCCATAGGATATTGTTCGCTCGGCTTTTTGCATCAAATTGTACAAACAAAACGCAACCCGCGTGAAAACGCAAAGCCCGCGTAAAAACGCAACCCACGTGCAAAACGCAACCCACGTGCAAAACGCAACCACGCGTGAAAACGCAAACCGCAGGCAATAACGCAAAGCCCGCGCGAAAACGCAAACCACGGGCAAAACGCAAACCACGTGCAAAAGCGTAAAACAAAGCACACGCCTAGCCCAAAATAAAAGCGAAATACAATCGCCAACACTTACAGCGCGTGCCATACGTTTTGCAAATGCTGCACGGCAAAAGCAGCGTTTGCGGGCGTGGTTTCTTCCAGCAGGGTGTGCAAAAACGGCTTTTCGTTTTTGATAAAGCGTAAAATGGGCGCATAATCCATCAGGCCGCTTGCAATGGGCACAGATACCAGCTGGCTATTTTGCACGGCAAAATCCTTTAAATGCACGGCGGCGATGGCATCGCCCAAAAGGCTAAACACTTCGTCAAACAATGCCTCGCGGCGCGTGTAATTGTCGGCATCAAGCAGATTAACCGGATCAAAAATAATTTGCAAATTGGGGCTTTGTATCGCGTCCAACACGGTTTTTGCGCGCGCGGCATTATACACAATATGCGTGTGCACCGGCTCTAGGCCAATCAGCACACCCAGTTTTTCTGCCATTGCCACAACAGGGCGCAAATTGGCAATAAACTGCGCCAGCGCCGCTTCGCTGCGGCATTCGGCACAATAGCGGTAATCGGCATTGGGCGCGCCGGTTTCGGTGCCCACCATGCCGCAGCCCAAAAGCGCGGCAAAGCGCAAATGTGCTTCATAGCGCGCTTGTATTTGGCGCAGTGCCGCAGGCTCGGGATGTGCAAGGTTTAAATAGCAGCCCAGCACGGCGATGTCTATACCAGCATCCCAAAAAAGGCGCTTTAGATAAAAAGCAAGGCCCGGCGTAAGGGCCGCATCAGACGGATACGCGGGCAAAAACCGCGCGGGCGCAAGCTGCCCACAGGTAAAGCCCTGCGCGCGCGCATCGGCGATGCGCTGGGGCAAAGGCCCGTCGGCCAAATCGTGCAAACGAATACCAAGCTGCATGTTATCGCCACACCCTTTCTATTATTGTAAGATGGCGGCCTTGTGCCGCGCGATGCTGCGCACTGTTTGTCATCATCGGATAGCCTCCCTTTGTTTTACTCATCGTAATGCACTGCCCAAAAAAATGCAAGCGCAAACAGGGGCTTTATGCCCGCAAACACAAAATAGAGATAATAATTCACAAAAAAACGATAAATCTGAAAAAAGAATTGTGATACTATAATAAACACAAAAGCAATTCAAACAAAGGAGGCGTCTTATTGAAAAGCATAAGACAAAAAGCATTTCCTTATTTTATGATCTTACCAACCATTTTAATTTTCGGGATTTTTTTATTTATTCCGGCACTGAATGGATTGTGGATTTCCCTTACAGAATGGGATGGGCTGAACCCGCAGGTGTTCGTGGGCCTGCAAAATTATGTAGAGCTACTCAAGGACAAAAGCTTTTGGGAAGCATTTTTAAGCACCATGTTTTTTACCGCGGTAACCGTGCCGCTGATTTATGCGGCGGCGCTGGCGCTGGCGCTGATGCTTACTTCAAAGATTAAAGCGTCCAGCTGGTTTCGCGCCGCATTTTATTGGCCAACCATGATTTCCAGCATTATTGTGGGCCTAAGCTGGAAATTTTTGCTTGGCGATATGGGCATTGTGAATTACCTGCTCACCAAGTTTGGCATGGAGCCAATCAATTGGCTTACAAATGCCAATTACGCCATGAGCATTGTAATTTTTGTGTCGGTATGGAGCATGGCAGGCTATTACATGGTGATGTTTGTAGCGGGGCTGAACTCGATTTCCGAAACCTATTACGAGGCGGCAGCCATTGACGGTGCCACCTATTGGCAAAAGTTTTGGTTTATCACGCTGCCGCTTTTAAAGCCTACCAGCCTTTTGGTATTGGTGCTTTCGCTGGTATCGGTAATCAAAACCTATCCGCTGGTATATGCGCTCACAATGGGCGGGCCTGCGGGCGCCACCACCTTTATGGTACAGATGATTCAAGAAACGGGCTTCCGCCGCGGAGAAATGGGCTATGCCTGCGCAATGACCACCATTTTATTTATCATTTTGGCACTGCTTACCGTGGTGCAATTTAAGCTAAACAAGGGAGGCGAGCAGGATGCGGGATAAAACCTTGCTGTCACGCGCAAAACGCGTGCTTTTATATCTGGGCATGATTATACTGGCGGCGCTGTTTATCCTGCCGATTGTATGGATTATCACCTCGTCGTTTAAAACCCAAAGCGAGATGTTTACATGGCCGCCCGCCATCTTCAGCGCAAACCCCACGCTTGAAAACTTTACAAGGGCGTTGTCGGAGGGCAATTTTGGCTTGTTTTTTTACAACACAACCTTTGTAACCATTATGGCCACGTTTTTAACGGTGGTGGTAAACGTGATGTCGGGCTATGCGTTTGCAAAATATGATTTTAGGGGCAAAACCGTGCTGTTTGGCATTGTGCTGGCCACGCTGATGATTCCCCTAGAGGTTATCATGATTCCGATTTTTAAGGTTATTGTGGCAACCAATTTGTACGATTCGTTATGGGGCCTTATCATCCCAGCCATTGCCTCGCCCACGGCCGTGTTTTTAATCAGGCAGTATTATGTGGGCATCCCCAATGCATACATGGAGGCCGCGCGCATCGACGGCGCAAGCGAAACGGGCATTTTTATGCGCATCATGCTGCCTCTTGCAAAGCCGGTTATCGGCGTGTTATGCGTGTTTTCGTTTATGTGGCGCTGGAATGATTATCTTTGGCCGAAGCTTGTTATTACAAGCAAAGAAAAAAACACCATTCAGTTGGCGCTGGCCAATTTTTCGGGCGAATTTTCGGTGGACTGGAGCAGCCTTTTGGCCATGTCGGTCATTGCCATGATTCCGATTATCATTGTGTTCATTTCTCTGCAAAAATATATTATCGGCGGGATGACTGCCGGTGGTGTGAAGGAATAGAAAGAAGGACAGTATCATGCAATATTTAATTTATCCGCTGGACGAGCTGGGCTTTGTAAACCGTTTTATTACCACGGGGGTTTACTGCCTGCCACAGCAATTTGAAAAGCGGTGCTTGCAGGGCAAAGTGAACGAATGGCTGAAAAAGGGCTTTTCCATTCACGAAAACCCGTGCCGCAAGCAGTTCACCGAAAAACGCCAAAACGAAGTTCCGGCTTATTTGGATTTGTCGGCACATGGCATTGGCGATACCATTGCGGTGTTTGGCAAAGAAAATGCACTGAAAGTATATGCGCCGTTTGGCAATGTGGGTGTGGAGGATTCGCAATTTTATTATAACCCCACCTATTTGCGCACTTATAGCTACACGCTTTTGTATAGCGAGGCAGACTGCAAGGTGGCCTTTACGCTTTCCACCTGCGGGGGCGCCACTGTATGGGTGAACGGGCAGCAGAACATTGATTTTACGCCGTTTACACGCAATATGGTAAAATCCACGCAAATTGTGTTGCCGCTGAAAAAGGGCCTAAACAATATCACGGTTTGCCTTGACGATTTGGCCGAGCGCGACACCGATTATTATTTCAGACTGCAAAAAACCGACGCGCAGCCCTTGCGCATTTATCTGCCTGTGGCAGACGATGTGGATATCGACGCAATTTATCAATGCGAAGCGATGCTGGAGGATATCAGCTTTGAAAAAGAGCTGTATATCGACGAGCCCGTAACCCTGATGATGAAAAATCAGCTGGGCAAAGCGCAAAATGTGGATGTTTGCTATAAGCCCGTGGCCGATAAAATGGAAAACGCCGCGAGCCTGATGGTTAAAAAAAGCTATGCGCTTGCGGCAGATGCTACGCAAATTAAGCTGCTGGATGCACAAACTGTGATTGCAGGCTTTTACATGTTTACGGTGTCGCTTACGCAGTATGGCATCACGCAATCCCGCGTAATTGCCACGCAAATTTTTGACAAAAGCCTTTTGCATAACCCCTGCGCCACGATACAAGAGCGCAAAATGCGCGCGCTGAAATATCTTGAGCAAAACGAAGTAGATAATGTATACAAGGCCGCCGCTATTTTTCAGCTAGACGGCGACTGCAAAAACGCCGAGCGCATTGTGCAAGAAGAGCTTGCTGCCATTCGCGCACGGAAAGACTGTGCAGATTTTCATTTGATTATCGTTTTGCATATTTACAAAACGTTTTATGCGCGCCTTAGCGATACCATGCGCGAGGCCATTGCCGACACGCTTTTAAATTTCCGTTACTGGATTGACGAGCCGGGCGATGATGTAATGTGGTTTTTCAGCGAAAACCACTCGCTTTTGTTCCACAGCTGCCAATATTTTGCGGGCGGGCTTTTCCCCGATAAAGTGTTCAGCAATAGTGGGCTTACAGGCGCCGAGCTGCGCGAAAAGGCCGTGGGGCTTTTGACGCATTGGTTTGAAAGCTATTTCGAGGAATTTATCACCGAATGGAATTCAAACGCTTATATTCCCATTGATGTGATTGGGCTTGGCACCTTGTTTAACCTGACGCGCGAGGGCGAGCCTTTCCACGATGAAGCAAAAAAGGCGTTGGATCGCATTTTCTATGCGCTGGCCATCAACGAGCATAAGGGCGCCATTATGACCACCTTTGGCCGCTGCTATGAAAAAGAGATGAAGGGCAATTACGATTCCGGCACCACAGGCATTTTGTATATCGGTTATGGCGTGGGCTACTTAAACCGCGCGTCTATTGCGTACATCTCTTTGATTTTAGGCAATTACGAGCCGCCGAAAGCTTACGAAAAATATCTTTCGCTGCAAGGCAAGCAGGAGCTGGTATATCAAAACACACAGGGCTTTGAACAGCATGTAAATACCTATATGTATAAAAACGCGCAAGTGCAGCTTTCCAGCGCAATTGGCTTTAAGGCGTTTCGTCCGGGCTATCAGGAGCATATTTTGCAAGCCAATATCGACCTTACTGCGCAAGTGTTTATAAACCATCCGGGCGAATCGCAGCCCTACGGCAACGGCCGCCCCAGCTTTTGGGCAGGCAACGGCATTTTGCCGATGGCAGCGCAGCATCGCAATGTAGCCATTTTAAAATTTGCCGTATCGCCCGAGCACCGCATCGATTACACCCATGCGTATATCCCGCTCAGCGAGTTTTCGGGCTATTTGGGCGAGGACAATTTTATCGCGCTGGAAAAAGACGGCGGCTATATCGGCGTTGCGGCTAAAAACGGCTTAGAAATACAAAAAAGCGGCCCTTGCAAATTCCGCGAGTTCACAAGCCCCGGCCGCGAAAATGTGTGGGTGGTAAAGGTGGCGGGCAAGCAGCAGTTTGCCAATTTAGACGATTTCCACACATACATGAGCCGCGTTGCCATCCACTGCGACGAAAACGGCGATGTGCGTGTAAACGAAGCGGATTTTGGCGAGCTTGTGCTGCGCGCAGACAATCGATTTTTCGTAAACGGCAAGGCCGAAAATCAATATCCGCTTACGGCAGACGGCATACTGGAGTTTAAGGAGGAAGCCGGGCAATGATAAACAAAGCGCAAATTGAAGATTACCTCGAGCGTGTATGCGCCAAGATGATGACCATGAAAAACGAAAACATGCAAGAGGTTTTCCCCATCAGCTTGATTGATATCAATTGCTGGGAATGGCCGCAGGGCATTGGCATTTTTGGCCTTTACAAGCACTACACCATCACCAAAAGCGACGAAACCCTGCAATTTTTAATCCATTGGTTTGACGATCGCATCCGCGAGGGGATTTTGGAGAAAAACGTGAATACCACGGCCCCCATGCTGACGCTGACGTATTTATATGAAATCACCAAAAAGCAAGAATATCTGGATTTAATTATCGAGTGGACAGACTGGATTATGAAAGATAAAAAGCTGATTCGCACAGGGGACGAATGCTTTCAGCACATGATTACCAAAAACGCAAACGACGGCGAAATCCTGATAGACACCTTGTTTATGGCAGTGCTGTTTTTAGCACGTGCGGGCAAGCTTTTGCACAGGCAGGATTGCATCGACGAGGCCAGCTATCAGGTGCTTGCGCATATCAAATATCTGTTTAATAAAAAAGAGGGCCTTTTTTACCACGGCTGGAATTTTAATTACAATCACAATTACGGCGAAGTGCTGTGGGGGCGTGGCAATGGCTGGTACACCGTGGTGGTGCTGGAGCTTTGCGACGAGGGCGTGTTAAACGACACGGTAAAGCGTTATTTGCTTTCGGTATTTCATCAGCAGGTAAAAGCGCTGGCAAAATATTGCGATGCCGACAAAAAGCTTTGGCATACCGTTATCCCCAACACAAACACGTATATCGAAATTTCGGCAAGCGCTGCA
>JAGPHI010000040.1 GCA_018055565.1 Oscillospiraceae bacterium
TGTGGTGACGATGCTAACGATGTTTATCGGGCGCGTGGGGCCTGTGTCGCTTGCGATTACGCTTTCGGCAAAGCAACGCGACGATGCGGCTAAACGCTCCATCATGCCCGAGGCGCGTATCAACGTGGGTTAAGCGCGGCTTTATGCCGCGCGGGCATACCGCTTGCGCCGCATTTGCGCAGCGTGCAGATGGGCGTTATCCTGTGCGGGTGTGTGCGTGCAAAAACGTGTAAAAAACAAACTTGTGAACAATAAATGCCCTGCGCTTTATGCGCAGGGCATTTTGTATTGGCATTGGCTTCGCTTGCGCGCGTGCGGATGTGTGTGGTGGCGTGTGGTGTGCGTTCTACTCACACGCCCCGTGTGGGGCGCGACTATCGCTTGCACGCGTGGTGTGTGTCGTGTGGGTGGCGCTTGCACGCGTGGTGTGCGCGTGTGTGTGTGTGCGCGCCGTTCAATGGTACATTTGTGGGAATATCAATATTTCTTTGCGGCTATTTCTGCAAACACTTTATCGTTGCGATCCATTTTGGCAAGCATTTGCTGGTAATTGGCGTTGGCTTCAGCGATAAATTGTTCATCATTTTGCTTTTCAACCGGGATATACGGCTTGCCAAATTCGCGCTGGCGCAAAGTAAATTTGCTCATTTGCTGCTTAAGTATGCTGGCGCTTTGCTGCATTTCGCTGCTGGCTGCCGAGGATTCCTCGCAGCTGGCGGCGTTGCTTTCGGCGATGGCGGCGATGGAGGTAATGTTTTCATACACGCTGCCAATTTCGGTCTCCTGCTGACGCGAAGCCTCGCTGATTGCGTCGATAACGCCGGAGGTGTTGATAATTTCATTGGCAATCTTGCCAAAGTTTTCATGCGTGCGCTTTGCCATTTTTGTGCCTTCATAGGATTTTTCGATGGTGCTTTGGATAATAACCTTGCTTTCGTCTGCGGCTGTGGAGCTTTTCAGTGCCAATTGGCGCACCTCGTCTGCCACTACGGCAAAGCCTTTGCCCGCCGTGCCTGCCCGTGCTGCTTCAATAGCGGCGTTCAGCGCAAGGATATTTGTTTGAAAGGCAATATCTTCAATGGATTTAATCACGGACGAAACCCTGTCGGACGCAAGGCGTATCTCTTCCACCGCGGTAACCAGTTGTTCCATTTGGTCTGTGCTGCTGCGCACATCGGTTTGGATGCCCTCAAAATTATCCAGCACAACATGCACCTTCGACACATTGTCTGTGGCAAGGCGGCTCACGTGCTTAATGGATTCGGACAGTTGCGTAACCGAGGCCGCTTGCTCGGTGGCGCTGGCGGCCAGCGCGTCACTGGCGGTGGAAATTTGATTGGCATTGGCCGCCACATCACCGGATACTTCCAAAATGCTGGCGAACATTAAATCGTTGGATTGCACCATGCGATAAATGTTTTGCCCCAGCGTATCCTCTTTAGAGCGAATGTCCACAAACGCCGTCAGGTCGCCCTCGGCCACGCGCTTAATAACTTTAACGTTATTTTGCAGGCCCAGCGCCATTTCTTTAAAGGCTTTTGTCATGACATGCACTTCGTTTTCCGGTGGGATGCCCGAAAGGTCAATCTCGTTTGTATCAACATCGTCTTTGCCCAGCGCCAATTCTTTCGACCATTCGGCCACGCGCTGCACGGGATACGAAATGCGCTTGGCGGTTTTGCGCCCGAGCACAATTGAAAACACAAGCCCCGCCGCAATTAAGAACACGCAAATGATAATCAGCTGCGCAATATTTTTTTGCAGCTGCGTATATCCTGCGGCGGACATGCGGCCATACTCGTTTGTAACCACGGTAATATCTGCGATAATCTCTGTTACGCGCGGCTTAATTTCTTTTAAGTAAGTGGCATACGCGTTATCATGGTTGATTGCAGCTTTGTCTAAGATGGAAAGCGCCTGCGAATGGATATAATCGTGCGGGGCTTTTAAGTGCTGCACAGCTTCGGCGATCACCGGATTTTCTAAATCCTCCGCCGAAAGCCCGCCCAGCCATTTGCCCAGGCCGCACTGGGTGGAATCGAGGCTGCCGGTAAATGCAGCCCCGCTGTTGATACTTTCTTCTAAGCTTAAAAGCCAAGAATAATGCGCCACAACAGCGTCTTTTGTGGCATCTTGATTGGTGCGGTTATCGGTAACCGTTAATAAATTGAAATACATCATTGCCAAAAAACCCACCGTGACAAGCGTCATTAAAATCGGCACTGCCAGCAAAGTGATATAGCCGGACATGATTTGTCCTTTGATACTTTTTTTCATGTATGAGCCCCTTCGTGCTGCTGTGATAAAAGCAGCTTTTAAAAATGAATAAAAATTAAAAAATCGCCTGTATTGCAAAACAATATTTGTGTTTATTGTATCAAAGCCGGCGGCAAATTACAACAAAAATTCCTGATTTCTCTATTTTTTAGACATAAAATTACGCTGATTTTCTGCACGCAGAAAATCAGCGTATTATAATGTAACCTTGCATGGCCAAGCAAACGCGTAAAAACAACGTTTAATCGAAAAAAATGCGCTGTGCTTGCACGGGCGTTTGCGCCAGATAATCCACGCAGCACACCTCGGCGCCGTTTTCGGTATATACGCGGGGCACGCGGCGATTAATGCCGCACAGGATTTCATACGCAACGGTGCCTGCAAGTGCCGCGATATCCGACGCGCTGTTTGCACAGTTTGGCCCGAAAATGACGGCGGTATCGCCAGGGCACACGGCCTCAAGCGCCGACACATCCACCATCATTTGATCCATACACACCTTGCCGATGACTGGGCAGGCAACGCCGTTTATCGTCACCATACCCTTGCCCGACATGGCGCGTGGATAGCCGTCGGCATAGCCCACGGTTAAGGTGGCCACCTTTGTTGCGTGCGCGGTGGTGTAGCTGCGCCCATAGCTTACATCGCGCCCCGCGGGCAGCGTTTTCACATGCGAAACCACGGCTTTCAGCGCCATCGCGGGAATAAGGCCGTCTATTTGGATTTCGTCCGAGGGGTTTTCGCCGTATAAAATGATGCCGGGGCGCACCAACGTGTGCCCATATGCGCCAAAGGCGGCAAGCCCAGCCGAATTGCAGCAATGCACTGCGGAAAAACGCGCGCCGGCGTGCACAAGCGCTGCCACGGTTTCATTAAATAGGCGGTGCTGGCGCTCGGTGTAGGCGATATTGTCCGCAGAGATACTGTCTGCAACCGAAAAATGTGTAAAAATGCCGCTGACGCAAAGGCCTTTTAAACGCGTGGCCTGCAAAATTTGCTCCACGGCTTCGGGGCAAGACGCATCAAAACCCAAACGCCCCATGCCTGTGTCTACCTTAATATGCACATCCAGTGTTAGGCCCTTTTCGGCGGCGGCGGCGGATAGCGCCTGCGCATATTCGGGCGAAAACACGGTTTGCGTAAGCTGCTCGGAATGCAGCGCGCCCAATTGATTGGGCGGCGTATAGCCCAAAATCAGAATTGGCGTTTCAATTTTTGCCGCGCGCAGGTGCAGCGCCTCTTCCATAGAAGAAACACCCAGCCATTCGGCGCCCGCGTTTGCAAAAAGGCGCGCAGTTTGCACGTCTCCGTGGCCGTAGCCGTCGGCTTTCACAATGGCCATCACGCCTGCGCCCTGCGCAAGCGATTGAATGATATTAAAATTATGCCGCAGGGCATCAAGGCTAATCTCGGCCCAGCATCTGCGCAATATTGTCAAATGGATTCGCCTCCGAAATCAAACTATGATCATTGTATACTGCGCACTTGGCGTTTGTATAGCATATACAGCGAGCAGGGTGGAATATGCATCCCTACGCTGCGCGTGGGGACATAAAGGTATAATTGTGCATCGGCCTTTGGCCGGCGCTTTTTAATTAGAATGGCCGTGGCAGAGCCACATATGGCCGAGAATAACTGCAATGCAGTTATTCTACCATATCCGCAGGATATGGTAGAATTGTCATCCCCGAGCTCTGCGAGTGGGGACATAAAGGTATAATAACGACTATGTCGTTATTATACCATAAACCCTTTGCAAAATAACACAAATTTGCGCAAAAGTTTTTGAAAATGGGCAATGAGGAACGCAGAGATACAAAGAGCAATCGCAAGATACAAAGACCTGTGCGTTTGCCAATTAAAAAAATGAAAAAAAGTGCTTGACGCGGCACAAGTTTTTCGCTATAATCAATGTTGCGCCCATCTGCGAGGATTACTCGTCGCTTTGCAGCGTATCGCTCGCATAACGGGCCTTTCGGATATAACTCAATTTTTAGGAGGTACAATATGAGCACAACTCTTGCGAAACCCAGCACCGTTGCACGCAAGTGGTTTTTGATCGACGCTGCCGGCAAGCCCCTGGGCCGCACCGCTGCGAAAGCTGCTGTTTTGCTGCGCGGCAAAAACAAGGTTACCTTTACGCCCAATGTGGATTGCGGCGACCATGTGGTAATCATCAACTGCGACAAAGCCGTTTTAACTGGCAACAAAATGGAGCAGAAAATTTACTACCATCACAGCGGCTGGATTGGCGGCATGAAAGCCGTTAAAGCCCGCACCTTGATGTCCTCGGATTCCCGCAAGGCAATGACGCTTGCTGTGAAAGGCATGCTGCCCGGCAATACGCTTGGCGCATCTGCTTTAAAGCGCTTGCGCACATACAAGGGCGCCGAGCATGATAATGCAGCACAAAAGCCCGAAGCTTACACACTTTAATAGGAGGCATTAGAATACTATGTACGAGACAAAGCCATATTTCTACGGCACAGGCCGTCGTAAAAGTTCTGTTGCCCGCGTTCGAGTGTACAACGGCACAGGCAAGGTTGTTATCAATGACCGCGAAATGGACGACTATTTCGGCCTCGAAACCTTAAAACTCATTGTTCGTCAGCCGCTTGTGCTTGCGGGCGTTGAAGGCAAATTTGATATCGTTGTTCGCGTTGCGGGCGGCGGTGTTTCCGGCCAGGCCGGCGCAATCCGTCACGGCCTTTCCCGCGCGCTTTTGCTGTATGATGAAAACCTGCGTGGCGCACTGAAAAAAGCAGGCTTCCTCACACGCGACCCGCGTATGAAAGAGCGTAAAAAATACGGCCTCAAGGCTGCGCGTCGTGCACCGCAGTTCTCGAAGCGCTAATATCGGATTTATGGGGAGTGCCTGTTATACAGGCACTCCCTTTTTTCTTCGCTTTGTTCAGCCAGCTGATGCCATAAGTTACGCAATGGGAATCCACACTTCGTATAAATCTTGCATGGAAGCTGGCGATATTGCGATATAGCGCAAGATAATATCCGACACAATACGGTATTGCTTTTCTTGCAGATGAGACACAATGGCCTGCATGGCAAGAGGCTCGCTCACATAGTCCCATTCCAAAAGCGTATAAAGATATTTTTGGGCTTTCCCGCCATGAAAAAGCACTTTTTGATACGCAATTTGCTGCTGTTCCAAATAAAACAAATTGGATGGCGTGATGGCGGTAGCAAAAGCCGAATGGCCTAAAAGTGCGCCGTCTACAAAATGCTGCGGCTTTACACACAAATATTGCTGCGTGTAATCGGCGCATAGTTCGTGGCGCAGCGAGGTAAAGGCGCTGCCCTCAAACATGGCCAGCACAATGTCTTCGCTGTTATAGCGCAGCTGAAACGGGCCGTCCATTGCGATTATGTAGCGCGTGCGGGATTTCAGGGTTTTTAACACGCGCTGACACGCTTGCAACTCTTCCATTTTTTGCTGGGTTTCGATTTCTTTTGCGTATAGGCGTTTATCGATGTTTGCATAGCTTTGCCCATCGGTGATTTCTTTAATTTCGTCAATGGAAAAACCCGCTGTTTTTAAATATAATATGGCTCGAATTTTGATGATGTGCGGCAAAGTATAAAAGCGGTAAGACGTTTTGGAATCCACAATGGGCTTTAGCAAGCCCTTTTTTTCATAAAATCGGATTGAAAAGGCGGAAATACCAAACAATTTTGCCACATCGCCAATCGAATACTGCATTTTATTGCCCTCCTACAAACTTTGTGCCTAGCACAAGCTTAGTATAGCAGTATTCTGCTGTATTGTACAGCAAAAAAATGGATAATTTTGCGCAATTCTACAAATTTTGCAAAATAAAACGAAAAAATCTGCTTGTCAACGACCTTTCATAAAATGGCATATCCACGTGTGGCAGATGTTAGGCCGTAAAAAAGAAAGAGATTGCCTTGTGCATAGCACAAGGAGTTATGCTTATTATGTGCATTCTTGTCTAAATTTGTAATAATTTGTGCAAAGGGAACAGTGATGAAAAAGAGTAAAAAACGAATTTCCTATTTGTTAATCGTGTCCATATTGATTAATGCAATTTTTTTATGTGGCGGTTATGCGTTTATTGCGCAAGCAAAAAGGGCTTTGTTTAACGAAAAATCGAATTATATGCGGGAGATTTCTTTGAAAACCGCGCAAAATATAGAAAGCTATATCAATGGTTATTTAACCACGGTAGAGGCAATTGCTGCCTTTGTATCCACACATGATCCGTACGACATTGACCATGTTGTTACGATTTTGCGAATGGAAGCGGAAAAAAACGGCTTTAAACGAATGGGCGTTATCTTAAAAGACGGCACGGCCATTACCACCGACGGGAAAACCGTAGATTTTAGCGACAGAGAATATTTTGCCGAGGCCATGAAAGGCAAGTCTGTTGTTTCGGACAAGCTTTTGGTGGATAAAGTAGACGGCAAAGAAATTAATGTTGTTGCCGCGCCCGTTTTTTATAACGGTGCAGTTGAGGAAGTAATTTTTGCAACCAAAACGCAAGAGGATTTTGCCAATATCATGCAAATTAGCAGTTTTGGCGGCGAAGGCTATTCTTACATCATTACGGCAGATGGCAGCCCGGTTGTGCGCACAACGCATCCAAACAGCGTTGGCGAATATACCAATTTATTTGACGAAATTAGCAAAAACGTTTCGGATGCAAACTATCGAACAATGAAACTCAACATGGCGCAGGGCCTTGACGGAACCTTTGAAAACCGAGCAGGTGCCGTACGCAAGATGGTGTATTATTCAAAGGG
>JAGPHI010000041.1 GCA_018055565.1 Oscillospiraceae bacterium
CGGCTTCTTTTGCGCACATTTGCCGCGGCGCACGAAAAACGCCCCGCTGCCCATAAAGGGCGGCGGGGCGCAGCATCTGCCTTGTACTGTAGCGGGCACAAAGCAAGATTTAGGAGGATTGGGTTTTGCGTTTGCAAAAGCGTATGCAGATATAGCTGCACAGGCGCTTGCAAAAGCTGGTACTGCGGCGGTTTTGTGCAAAGTAAAACCGCTTATTTGCCAGTAATTTCGCTGATATGCACTTTGCGGTTTTCGCGCAAGGACAGCGTGGCTGCGTCTGCCGTGGCAATGGCGGCGCGCGCTGCGTCGCCCGTTAAAAGCGGGCGGAACTCCTCGCTTACTTCGTCGCCGTGCAATACATTGTTAAAAAAGCGCATTTCGTTTACCATAATGCCGTGCAGCCACATCGGCGGTTTGCGCCCGGGCTTGCCATACATTACAGCGCCGTCTATTTCCATTTTGCCATTATAGATATTGGTGCGGTCGTCATCCTCTTCCTTGCTTTCGTGCACAAGAAAATGCTCGTCGCCCTCGGGCGTGCGCAAGGTCATGCCCACGTCCTTCATGTCAATTTTAATAGCGCCCTTTGTGCCCTCAATCAGCACATAATGCTCGCTCCAGCGAAACGCCGAGCCGTATTCCAATGTGGCGTATTTGCCGCCCTCAAATTCCAGCGTAAGAAACAGCATATCGTCTTCGTCGCCAAATTGTTCGCCGCGATGCGCCACGTTTCCGCCCACCATTGTAACGGTTTGGGCCGGCCCCATGATAAACTGGATGCAATCCAGCTCGTGGATATGATGATATAAGTGCCCGCCCGATTTTTCGCGGATTTTTTTCCAGCTGATTTCGGCCTGCGGCTCTTCCCAGCCGTTGCGCGCGGCATGCGCGTATAAAACACGGCCGATTTTGCCGTCGTTAATTAGCTTTTTCGCCCTGCGCACACCGCTGAAAAAGTTCATCACATGGCCCGCCATAAAGCAAACGCCGTTTTCTTCGGCGGCTTTAACCATTGCATCGCAATCGGCATAGGAAAGCGCAATGGGCTTTTCGCAAAATACGTGCTTTTTGTGTTTTGCCGCCAATATCACAGGGTCTTCATGCAGATAATTGGGCGTGGCCACAATTACTGCGTTTACATCTTCACGCGCAAAAAGCGTGTTTAAATCTGTTTCCACCTCGCACGAAAGCTCTTTTGCAACGCTTTGTGCGTTTTCGGGGTCCAGCACCGCCACTATTTTTGCGCCTTCCTCGGCGCTTAATATCCGCGCAAGCTCCGCGCCAAAATAGCCGCAGCCTACAATAGCATAACCAATTGTTTTCACAAAAAATCACATTCCTTTTATTTAATAGACCCTTGCGCAAGGCCGCCGGCAATTTTTTTCTGAATCAACATAAAGAAGATTACAGACGGAATCACCACAACCGCCGAAGCCGCCATCATGGCGCCCCAGTCAAAAATTTCGCTGCCCTCTAGGGATTTCAGCGCCACCGACACTGTCATTTTATTGGTGCTGTTCATTAAAATCAGCGCAAACAAAAATTCGTTCCATGCATTGATAAACGTGTAAATGGCCACCGCCACGATGCCCGGCGATACAATCGGCAGCACAATTTTTACAAACACGCGGATTTTATTGGCCCCGTCCACGGTAGCGGCTTCCTCGATTTCAAGTGGCACCGTTTTAAAAAAGCCCACCAGCAGCCACACCGCATACGGCACCGAAAACGAAAGATACACAATTACAAGGCCGATGCGCGTATTGGTAAGGCCCAGCTGCGCCATGATAATGGAATAGGGCACCGCCAGCAAAATGGGTGGAAACATATATGTGGTAATTAAAACGCGCGTCATTATCCGCCCAAAGCGCGGAAAAAAGCGCACAATGCCATACGCCGCCAGCGCCGACGCGGTAATGGCGATGCAGGTGGCCGCCAGCGCAACGAGCACACTGTTAAAAATGTTGGTGGCAAAGCCTAAATCAAAAATTACGGTTTTAAAATAATCCAGCGTAAACTCTTTTGGCAAAAACTGTGTGGGCGCGCCAGTGATTTCGCCTTTGCTTTTCACCGAGGACAGCAAAATCCACACCAGTGGAAACGAAGCGCATATCGTTAAGACCGACAGATAAAAATACGATATCGCAAAACCCAGTTTTGATTTTTTCATCCGTCTGCCTCCTTATCCCATTTGTCGAGTATTTTAAAGTAAAATACGCAAATCAGCAGTAAAAACAGCAAAAGCAGCACGGTTACCGCAGAGGATTTGCCGATTTGTTTTAATCCCCAGCCTAAATTATACGCATAGATGGGCACCGTAGTGGTAAGATCAGACGGGCCACCGCCGGTAATTAAGTAAATGGTGTCGAAATTGTTAAACACCCAAATGGTGCGCAGCACAACCAAAAGCCCCACCACCACTTTTACATGCGGCAGCGTAATGCGCACAAACGACTGCCATGCGTTTGCGCCATCAATTTGCGCGGCTTCGTATTGGTCGGTTGGCACCGTTTGCAGCGCTGAAAGCACATTCACCATAATCAGCGGCGCGCCAAACCAGATATTAATCATCACCAATGTGCCAAACACCAGCTCGGCGCTGCTTAAAAATTGGGGCACTGTGTCGCAGATGCCGATTTTTACTAAAAAATTTGGTAAAAATCCGTAAACGCCGTTTAAAATCCATTTCCAAGACAATGCCGTAACAATTGACGGAAACGCCCACGGAATAATCAGCGCCGTGCGGAAAAAGCCTTGCCCCTTTTTAATATGATTCAGCGCAAGCGCCGCCGAAAACCCAATAAAAATTTGCCCAAACAGCGAAAGCACCGTCCATTTTACCGAGGTGAAAAACGCATGACGAAACGCGGGATCTTTTAAAATATCCACGTAATTGTCCATGCCCACAAATTTATAATTCGGTTTAATTAAGTGCTTCGATGTAAAGCTGTAGAACAAGCTGGAGGTAATCGGGTAAATCAGCAAGGCCACCACAATCACCAGCGCCGGCAAGATGAACAGCAGCCCTGTAATATTCATCTTTTTCAAAAATCGTTTCAATCGTTTGCCCCCTCTTAAAACCGAGGCTGTATCACAAAAATTTGTGGTACAGCCTCGATTGCATACTAACCCAGTGTTTTAAACAGCTCGTTCAGCTTATCTTCGGCGGCCTTTGCGGCAGTTTCTACCGGTGTGCCTTTTAAAATAATTTCCTGGAACATGCCTTCAATCACATGCTGCGATGTCAAAAGCCCTGCTTCGGCGCGGGGGCCTTTTTCCATACCGATTGCCGTACCCTCGCCCACTGCTTTGCTGATAACCTGCATCGCGTTTGTAAACTGCTTAGAGGTGGGGTTGGCAAGAAATGCTTCGTTTGTAGAAATTTCTTTCAGCGCGGGCAGCATGCCCACAGGCACAGAATGTAAAAATTCTACATAGCGCTCGGGCTGATACAGATATTCCATAAAGGCTTCGCAAATTTCGGGATGCTTCGAGTTTTTCCAAATCACCATCGGGATATTAGAGGTTTCTGCGCCTACTTGCGGGTCGCCCTTTTTAATGGTGGGCAGCGGTGCGCAATCAATTTGCTCCAGCAGCGCGGGGGTGTTGGCGTTTACGCCGCCAATTTGGAAGCCAGAGTTGAAATCAAAGGCGTTTTTGCCTTGATAATATAAGGTAGCTTGATCCAACACGTTAAAGTTGATGGAATCTTTTGGGGAAACCTCTTTGTACATTTTTACCCAGTAGTTGATGCCGTCGATCGCAGCTTTGCTGGTAAGATTGGCGCTGCCGTCGTCTTTCAACAGGGTTTCGCCCGCGCTGCGCACATAGAAATTCAAATAGCGCGCGCCCATCATATCGTTTAAGCCAAACGGCACAGAGCAGCCATACACATCGGCGCTGTTGATTTTCTTGGCAGCGGCATACAGCTCATCCCACGTGGTGGGCACTTCCAAATTGTTGGCTTTCAGCAAATCTTTGCGATACCACATAACCTGTGCATGCGAATAGATGGGCACTGCATAGGTTTTGCCGTCTTTGGTCATTTCTTTTAAGGGTGCTTCATAAAAACGGTCGCGTCCCATTTTATCGATAAAGGAATCCAGCGGGACAATCGCGTCCACATCCAACATTTCAACCACATGGTTTGGCAAAGCCGTGCTCATGTCGGGCACATTGCCAGAGGCAAGGCCGGTTGTCCATTTGGTGTAAAAATCGGCCCAGGAGAAGGTTTCGATGGTAATTTTTACGCCCGGATTTTCTTTCATAAAGCTATCGGCGGATTTTTGAATGCTCTCAAGGCGCGGGCCCTGTGTGAACGAATGCCAAAATGTAATATCGCCCTCTAGTTTGGCAGGCTCGGCCGCCGCGGGCACCGAAGCGGGCTTCGAGGTCGGCGTAGAGGCGGGCGCAGAAGGCGCCTTGCTGGCGCAGCCGGTCAGTATACCTGCCGCGATCACAAATGCCATTGCAAGAGAAAGTAGTTTTTTCATGTTATCCTCCTAATGTTTGTTGTGAATGTTGAATAAAAGCTTTCGCTTATTCGCTGTGATTCAAGTATATATGACGAATAAGGGAAAGAGAAGAGCATAAATCGCTTAATATTAGCACTATTCGATTAATTTATGGTTGAATTATTGTTTTATGCCCTTATAATGAGCGCGAGCGCTTGCGATATTCTTGCGGAGATATGCCAAATGTTTCTTTAAAACAGCGCGCAAAATAGTTGGGTGTTTCATATCCCACGCTGTAAGAAATGTCGGATATGCGCTCATCGCTTTTTAAAAGACGGCGCGCAGCATTCATCATGCGCAGCTCTTTCATAAAATCTACAGGTGCTTTGCCCGTTTGTATTTTGAATAAACGGCGCAGCGAGCTTTCGCTCATTTCGGCCATTTGGCATAGCTGCTGCGTGGTCAACGTTTCCTGCGGGTGCGTAACAAGATAATCTATTACCACCGTAATGCGCGGATCCTGCCGAATGGCCGAGCGCTGCACACGCTGCTGGATTTTATGCAGCGTAAACATATTTTCCACGGCTTTTGCGCCGTTATCAACAGGCATGCTTGGCGCAGCACGCTCGGCAAGCTCCGACGCGATAAGCGATAAATACGCATTGGTGCGTAAATTTTTAATTTTATTATTGCTGATGGCGTTATTATATAGCTGCTCAAAATAGCCGCGCACCGTGGCATCCGTTATGGGGTTGAGCATCGGGATACCAAACAGCTCGTGCAGCATATTGCCCCCCTGCAATTCCAGCGGAGTTACAAAGCGCACGCTGATAAATTCGATATTTTCAATGGCGTGGCATTCCAGCGTGCAGCCCTGCGGGATATAAAACACATCATCCTTTTGCACGCGATATTCTGTGCCGTTGATGATAAATTTTGCCGCGCCAGACAAAATGTATCGAAACATGCAATAGGGCGGGCGGCTTTCGGGGTAAGACCATTTTTCAGAAAAGGAGTATCGGTCTGCATATAAAAAGGTTAAGCGAAAATTCGTATAAACGGACTCCATCATATCACCTCAGTTTACACTATACTATACTAATGCGCACAAATCAATTAAAATATAGTTGATTTTATATAGATGCTCTGCTATACTCGAATGAGATTACAGCGACAGGGAAGTGCTGCGCGTAAAAATGCATTTTTTGTCGGCTTTTTTGCCTTGCGGCGCATATAGGCAAGTGCAGGGCGCGCAGCATTTAAGAAAGGAATGGGATATACAATGACAGCAGCGATGCAAGAAAATGCTGATCGGTTTTATCCGTCTGCGCAGGAGGTAGACGATTGGTGCAACGCCATCTGCGCGCGCACCGATGCCGTGACGGTGCAGGGGGAAGAGCTTTCCATAAACAATATCACGCCGCCCTTTGGCAATGGGCCAAACGCACGCGTAAACACCTATGTGCGCTTTACGGCAAGCGATGGCCGCCGCGTATTTTACGGATATTTGCAGCGCGCAATCAGCGGGCCTGCGCCGCTTTTAATCAATTTGCCAGGCTATGGCGGCTGCATGAATTTGCATCCGCAAATTAGCGATATGGGCTATACGGTGCTGCATATTTCGCCGCTGGGCTATATTACGCCCGATGGAGAGGACAAAAGCCTGCAAGACGAAAACGGCAATTATCCTGTTTTGATGCACACCGCGCAAAACCAAGCGGGCGGCTATGCCGATTTTTTATCCGATTGCCTTTTGGCGATTCGCTGGGCCTCGGCATTGCCCGATGTGTATGCCGATCGCATTTCGCTTTACGGCACAAGCCAGGGCGGGGGCACCGCGCTTTTGCTGGCCTCGGTATTAAACAGCAAGGTGCGCTGCGTATGTGCAGATTTGCCGTTTTTAACGTCGTTTGCGCTTTCGGGGCTTGCGGGTGATGCATATGGCCTTTTGCAGCCGGTGCAGCAGGCGATGCCCGCGGCTGCATTTTGGCACAATATCGGCTTTGCCGATACCCTGAGCCATGCACACCGCATCACTGTGCCCACCATGCTTTCGTGCGGCGGCAAGGACGATGTGTGCCCGCCGTGCACGGTAAACGCTTTATTCGATGCGCTTACGTGCACAAAACAGCTTTCGGTTTTAAACCATGTGGTGCATGGCCATTCACGCGAGAGCATGTTTTTGTTTTCGGCATGGCTGCGCATGTTTGCATAAAGTATAAAATATTAATTATAAAACGCGGAGTATAAAACCGAGCGTAAGCTAGCGGGAAACTCATAGGCAAAATATGGGGCGAAGATACGGCAAAGCAGGGCGAAGCAAAGGCAAAGATAAAGCAAAGATAAGGCTAGCATTCAGCACAGGGCATAAAAAAGCGGCAGAGCAAAATGATTTACACATTTTGCTCTGCCGCTTTGATTGTTTTTCGGCTGCGAAACTGGGGTTTAATTGCAAAGGACTATCAATGCCAGCGCATTGTAATTGGCATCTTTTATGCCTTGTAGCCCACGGCGTTTGCCAGCTCTTCGTCAATCACAACTACCACGTTTTCGTGCATTTTCAGCATGGTGGACGGGTTTTGCG
>JAGPHI010000042.1 GCA_018055565.1 Oscillospiraceae bacterium
TTGCAGGCATCGGCATTACCAATCAGCGCGAAACCACCATTGTGTGGGATAAAGCAACGGGGCACCCCGTTTATAATGCCATTGTGTGGCAGTGTCGACGCACAGCCGATGTGTGCCGTGCGCTTACGGAAAAGGGCTTTGGCGACACGGTTTTGGCCAAAACCGGTTTGCGCATCGACGCCTATTTTTCGGCCACAAAGGTGCAATGGATTTTAAATAACGTTGCAGGTGCGCGCGAGCGCGCAGAGCGCGGCGAATTGCTGTTTGGCACGGTGGACACATGGCTAATTTGGAAGCTGACGGGCGGCGCGGCGCATGTGACGGATGTAACCAATGCTTCGCGCACGATGCTGTATAATATCCATTCACTGGAATGGGATACAGAAATTTGCGAGGAGCTTGCTATCCCAATGCAGATGTTGCCGCGTGTGTGCTCGTCCAGCGAGATTTACGGCAGCACGAATATCAGCGGCACCAGCGTGCCCATTGCGGGCATCGCGGGCGACCAGCAGGCCGCGCTGTTTGGCCAAACCTGTTTTGCCGAGGGCAATGTGAAAAACACGTACGGCACCGGCTGCTTTATGCTGATGAACACGGGCACAAAGGCTGTTAAAAGCAGCAACGGCCTTTTAACCACCATTGCAATTGGCATCGGCGGCAAGGTGGAGTATGCCTTAGAGGGCAGCGTTTTTGTGGGCGGCGCCGTTATCCAATGGCTGCGCGACGAAATGAAGCTGATTAGCGAAAGCACCGACAGCGAGTATTTTGCCAAAAAGGTAAAGGACAACGGCGGTGTATATGTGGTGCCTGCGTTTACAGGGCTTGGCGCACCGCACTGGGATATGTATGCGCGCGGCGCAATTGTGGGCCTTACGCGTGGCGCGGGGCGTAATCATATCATCCGCGCAAGCCTCGAGGCCATTGCCTATCAAACGCGTGATGTGCTGAAAGCGATGGAAAAGGATGCGCAGGTGTGCATTAACGAGCTAAAGGTGGACGGCGGCGCCTCGGCCAACGAATTTTTAATGCAGTTTCAAGCGGATATCACAGGCGCGTGTGTGCGCCGCCCGATGATTCGGGAAACAACGGCCCTCGGCGCCGCATATCTTGCGGGCCTTGCCACGGGCGTGTGGAAAGACAGAGACGACATTAAAGCACAGTGGACGCTGGATAAGGTGTATACCCCCAAAATGCCCACAGACGAGGCCGAGCGCCTTTTATACGGCTGGAACAAAGCGGTGCAGCGCGCCAAAGCGTGGGAAGAATAGTAGGGGCATACTGTATGAGCGGAATTCATCCGCCCGCCGTAGCCCATGTTCTGGACTCTTACCTATATTATCTAGCATCTAAACCGTAGGGGCGGATTCCATATCCGCCCGCCGTGCCCCACAAACGAGGGAAACAAAACACGCATGCGGGTATCGGCCAAAATTGTTTGGGCGGTGTTTGTGCATATACAATCATTGCATGGTGTGCCAATTTTCGGGCGGTGTTTGTGCATTTACAACACTTGCAGGTTGTGGCCAATTTTCGGGCGGATATGGAATCCGCCCCTACAACACAAATGCGAAATTTCGGAAATTGAATGATTTGGCGATGCATCCGCACGCAAATCTCGATAAACGGTTAAACGCGAAAGGTACCGCATCCTCATTCTGACTTCTGACCTCTTATTTCTATTTTCTGACATCTAAAACATGGGGCGGATTCTATATCCGCCCGTCGTATCCCACCCGCCAATAATATATACCGCAAAAGCGCGTGTCATGTAAAAATGACACGCGCTTTTTTTACATGGCAAAACAAAAACAGCGGCTTTCATCCAAAATTCTAGTATCTGCATGTATGCACATCCCATAAAATACCGCGAAAAAGCACATAAGATAGAATTTTATGTCCGTTTAATCCGGTATTTGTAGCATTTTACAAAATGAGCGATATATTTATATGAGTATTGCATATTGAATAATACTCAATCAAATGATATACTCAAAATGCAATCAATGCCAAAGCGATTGACGAAGATGAAACAGAGGCCTAGCGAATGAAACAACTTTTCTCAAAGCAAAAGTCAATCTTTGCGGTATGTTGGATTACGTATGTACTTGCGTATTTATGCAGAGTGAATTTTTCTTCTGCGATGCTTAAAATATCACAAAGCATGCAGGTTACTTCCTCGCAGCTGGGTGCCATCGGCAGCGCGTTTTTTACCGTGTACGCATTAGGCCAGCTTGTGAACGGCTATATCGGCGATAGGATTTCGCCATACAAATTTGTAACCATTGCCATTGTGGGCACAGGCATATTAAACTTGGCCGTGTCGATGACAAACAGCTATTGGGTGCTTTTTGTTCTTTGGACGGTGAACGGCTATTTTCAATCCATGCTGTGGGGGCCGCTGATGCGCATCCTGTCGCAGCATTTTGACCGCAGCCAAACCGTGCACATTTCCACAGGCATGTCCACCTCGATGGTGGTGGGATACATTACCTCGTGGGCGGTATTTGGGCGGGCGTTTTTGTATCGTCCGTGGCAAACGTATTTTTTAATACCCGCGCTGATGGCGCTGACGGCAGGTGCCTTATGGATTATCAGCAGTGCCGAGCGCACACGCGCCACGGCAGCAAAACCGAAACCCGTGGCCATGCCCGCAGCACAAATTTTATACACGATAAAAAAGCAGCGGCTTTGGCTGGTGGCGCTTGTGTGCCTTTGCATGGGGCTTATTAAAGAAAGCTTGTCGCTGTGGGCGCCGCTTTTGCTTACGGAAATGCTGCACATTCAAACCGAAACTTCGCTTTTGCTGGTGATCATTATCCCGATTGGCAATTTTATGGGCATTTTGCTTGCGGGCAAGCTGATGCGCCGCAAAAACGATGTTAAAAAAACGTTGTCGTATCTTTTTCTGGCTGCTGTTTGCTGTAGCGCAAGCTTGTTTATCACCTATCGCATTTCCCCCATCGGCAGTGTGCTGGCGATTGCGGCGGTATCGGGCATTATGTATGGATGCAATTCGCTTTTGCTTTCGTATCTGCCCATTTCGTTTGGCGGGGCCAATATTGTGTCTACCTTAGTTGGCCTGTTTGACTTTTCGTCGTATATGGGCGCGGCGCTATCCTCGGCATTGCTGGGCTTTGCGCTGCAAAGCAAAAACTATTTGGCGGTATTTGGCGTTTGGGCGCTTGTGCTCACGGTTGCGTTTGGGCTGACAATGCTGTTTAAGCTGAAAGCGCAAAATCCGGCGCAAGAGGCTGGCGCTGATGCAAAATAAATCACCACGGGTTTAACGCCCCGCACGCACAATTACACAAACCGCGCTTTGTATTTTGGCAAAACACCGCAAGCGTTTTATGAAAGGAATGGGTATCATCATGCTGCAAACGGAAATTAGCGCACTAAATTTGATTAAAAAGAATTTGCTGTCCATGTCGGACACGGAAAAAAGAATCGGCAATTATTTGATGGAAAATGCGGCGCAGGCCGTGTACATGACCACAAAGATGCTGGCGGCTGCTGCGGGCGTATCAGAGGGCAGTATTATCAATTTTTCCACAAAGCTTGGCTTTTCGGGTTTTTCTGATTTAAAAATCAGCCTCGCACAGCAAATGGAGCCGGAAGCCAATTACATTTTCGACAGCGTCACCGTTGGCGATTCGCCAAAATTTGCAATGAAAAAAATGATTGATAATATGATATCCACAATGCAAACCACCTTTGAGGTCATTTCCGAGCGCGAGCTATGCGAAATAGCCAACCTTTTGATGAAAACGCGCGGACGCATAGAGGTGTACGGCGTGGGCAGCTCCTCGATGGTTGCCAACGATATTTATTATCGCCTGATGCGCATCGGCCTGCCTGTCTATGCGGTTACAGACCCGCATATCGGCGCGGTTTCTGCGTCTATGTTAAACGAGGATTGCGTGGCCATCGGCATATCCCACAGCGGCAGAACAATTGAAACGCTGGATATTATGAAGCGCGCAAAGCAGCGCGGCGCAAAAACCATTTGCATGTCCGGTTATGCTGCAAGCCCGCTGGCGCAAATGTCGGATCATACCATTGTAATCGCTTCAAAGGAAGCGGAAATCCATAAGGAAGCCGTTACCTCGCGTTTGGCGCAGCTTTTGGTGTTTGACAGCCTGTGCGCCTATATCAGCTGCCAGAAAAACGCAGAGTCCGTTGGGCTGATGGATAATGTAATCGACATCATTGGCGAGCATCGCAAACAGGATTAACGAAAGCACAGGGCTTTCGCTGAACATATTCACAAAATAACAGGAGGAAAGAACATGAAACGTATCACAGCAATCTTAATGGCATTGGTTATGGGGCTTTCACTTACGGCGTGCGGCGCACCGAAAAGCGACGCGCAAACGCCGGCTTCGTCTAAACCGACACAGTCTGTCCCCGCCGCAGATAATGCGGAAAAACTAAGCGGCACAATCGAATATTGGTCCAGCTGGAGCGAAACCGAGCCGCAGGCCGATGTAATCACGCGCGCTGCAAAGGAATTTATGAAGCTGAATCCCGATGTGAAAATCAATATCACATGGAACGGCCGCGATTTGCGCAAGCTGATTATCCCGGCGCTCGAATCCGGCACGCAAATTGATTGCTTTGACCATAATGCCGACACGGTAACGGCGCTTTGGTCGGATTACATTATGGATCTGTCTGATTTTTACGCGCAAACCTATCCCACCACAAACGGCAAAACCTTTGAAGAGCAAACGATGCCCGCGTTTGTAGCGCTTGCAGAAAAGCTGGGCAACGGCAAAAAATATGTGCTGCCGTATGCGCCGCAGGCTTTGCTTTGGAATTATAATAAAGACATTTTTGCCGCTGCCGGCGTAACGGCCGCCCCCAAAACATGGGAAGAGTTTCTTGCAGCATGCGAAAAGATTAAAGCAGCGGGCTATACGCCCATTACCACCGATGATGCATATGCCGTAAACGTGTATGGCAACTATCTCTCGAAGCTCAAGGGCGACGACTGGGTGTTTAAACTTGTAAACGATAACACAAAAGCCATGTGGGACGACCCCGCCTGCCTTGAGGCTGCAAAAGCGATGCAAACACTGGCCGATAAGGGCTATTATGCGGCCAATGTGGCTTCCAACAAGTTCCCGTCTGCGCAGCAGGAAATGGTTATCGACGAAAAAATTGCCATGTATCTCAACGGCACATGGCTGCCCAACGAAGTGCGCGACACAGCGCGCGAGGACTTTAAATGGGGGCAATTTGCTTATCCCTTAGTGCCTGGCGGCGTTGACGGCCCCGAGGCAGGCCCTTATGGCTGCACAGGCCTTGCCATTAACAAAAAAGCAGATGCCAATGTGGCCAAAGCGGCTTTCTCGTTCTTTGTGTTCTTAACCACCGGCGAATGGGACAAGACCTATGCACAGGAAACACGCTCGATTCCGATGGATGCGGCCAATGAATGGCCAGCGGCGCTTGTGGATGCCAAAAATATCATTCCGGCTTACACCACACGCTATTACTCGCAAACTGCCATTCGTATGAACAATGACATACTGCCTGTTATCCAGTCTGGTGTGATCAATTTGATTTCGGGTGCTATTAAAGCAGAACAGTTTATCGCAGAAATGAAAAAGTAAACCATTAAACAGTCAACCCCGTACAAGCGCATAGACACATCAGTATCCATTTGGCAAGAACTTGCTTTTGTCGCCTGCCTTGCGCTTTCAAGCGCAAGGCAGGACGCTTGCACCATACTGCGTGTATTTTAAACGCAAACAACGCGCAATGGCGCGCAGCTGCGCCGACAAATTATAAAACCTTGCCGAATGGACTACTTATGCGCTTATACCTTACTGGAGGAAAATGCATGCTGAAAAAGAAAAACGCCGTCGTCATTTTTTTGGGGCCGGCCATCCTGCTGTATATCTTGGTGTTTCTATATCCGGCAATCCGCACGGTGATTATGAGCTTTTTTGATGTAAAAAACATCACGTCCGCTGTTTCAGATTGGGGCTTTGTGGGTGTGCAAAACTTTACAAAGCTGTTTGATACGCGCCTTTTTATCGAATCGCTGAAAAACATATCAAAAATATGGCTTTGGGATGGCATAGCCACCATCTTGCTGTCTTTATTGACCGCAGTAATTCTCACCTCGAATATTAAGTGGAAAAAATTCTTTCGCGCAATTATCTATTTGCCCAATGTAATTGCGGCAATTGCGGTCGGCTATATGTGGATTTTGTATGTGTTTAACAACAAATTTGGCATGCTGACAACGCTTTTTGCAAAGCTTGGCATGGAAAAGCTGGCGGCCATTCAGTGGACGGATCAACAGCATTTGTTTTTTTCCATGAGCATTGCGTATGTGTTTTGCAATATCGGCTATTATATGCTCATCTACGTGGCGGCGATTGAAAAAATCCCAGGCGATTATTACGAGGCGGCCAACATCGAGGGCGCAAGCCCCATTCGCTGCTTTTTTTCTATCACGTTGCCGCTGATTAAAAGTGTGTTTGCAACATCGCTGGTATTATGGACAACGCGCGTTATGGGCTTTTTTGAGTTATCGCTGGTATTTAGCGATATTACCACCGTAACGCCTATGGTTTACACGTATAATGCCTTGTTTGGCACAGAGCAAAGCGTGGTGGGCATGAACGTTGGCGTTGCGGCTGCATCCGCGGTAATTATGACGGTTTTGGTCATGATGGCCTTTCTCCTGTTTACAAAGCTGATTAAAGAAGAAAACCACGAAATGTAAAATAGTGCAGGAAAAGATAAGCAAAAGCGAGCACACGGTTTGCAATTTATGCCGGCATGTGTATTTGCGCTTTTTGCTAAACAATTGGCAAAATTTCGGCCTAGCCGAAAGCGCCTTCATTCCCTAAGAAAGGAATCGTCATAATTATGAAACAGTATAACCGTGCGTTCGATAAAGCAAAAAAGCATTTGGTAAAGATACCTGGCTATCTGCTGGTAGGCTTATGGACGCTTTTAACCTTTTCTATTTTGGGCTGGATTATCGCCGCATCTCTTTCTACAACGCGCGAGATATTT
>JAGPHI010000043.1 GCA_018055565.1 Oscillospiraceae bacterium
CAGAAAAATCGCGGATATCACAGATGTATTTTACACTAACCGCTTCGCCCAGCCGCCGCTCTACACCTGCCGCATTGCGCCGCAGCACCTCTAAAACGCCGCTGCCCACAATGCCAAAACCCAAAATCGCAATCTTTGCCATGCGTTATCCCGTCCTTACCTTACAAAATTAAATTGCCCTGCGGATTTCCACCACGGCGCGCTGCGAGCATAGGCGCTCTAACAGCGCCTCCATGCTAATTTGCATGCCGGCGGTGCGAATGGTTACCGACACCTTTGCCGCGCCATTTTCCGGATTGGATTGATTAATAGTGGCAACCGACGCGCCCGCATCGGATATGCCCGCCAAAAGCGCCTGCAACGCGCCTGTTTCGTCGCGCAAAACCGCATTGAGCGTCAGCACCTCGCGCCCGCTTTCCGCATCAAAAATGCAATCCTTATATTTATAAAATGCGCTGCGCGAGATATCCGCCTGCTTTGCGGCAGCTGAAACATTGCGCGCGGCACCCTTTGCCAAAAGCTCTTTTGCCTCGATAACCTTTAAAAACACCTCTGGCAAAACCCCAGCTTCCACAAGGAAAAATCGTTTATCCAAACTGTACACCCCCTGCACACATTTGTATTGCTGTTACTTACTATACCATGTCAAAAGCAAAAACACAAGCGTGCACAGCCCGTACACAATTGTTTTTGGCACAATGACGAATACCGCGTATTTTGCAGAAAAACAATTGTGAAAAACCATGCGTAAAGGGCTGCATCGTAACATGCAGCCCTTTATCTGTTTAATCGTATTGCGTATTACACCTGCCGCGCAAAACCCTTTGCACGTTATTTGCGAATGGCTTTTGCAAAGCCGCTGCGGAATATCAATAATGTCCGGGAGCCGTGCAGGTATCCAGCACGGTGTCGGAGCGATAATATCCCTCGCCAAGCTCTGTGCAAAGCGGGCCCGGCGTGCCGCCGGATGCCTTACAAAACGGCTTTTTCACTACAGTTTCGCTCACTTCAAATTGCTTGTTGGTGGTGCCCTCTTGAATCGCATCCATCACCGTGCGCCAATAGCTGGCACCCGGATGCTTAATTTTGGCTGCCTTGTATTGCTTCATCGGCTCGTTTGCGTCATAGCCAAACCATGTGGACATCACATAATTGGGCGTTACGCCCACATACCACACATCCTTTGTATCATTGGTTGTGCCCGTTTTGCCCACGCTGTCGGTGGTTTTGGTGCCGAGGCCGGGGGCGGTGCCGCCCGGTTTTAGCACATTAGCAAGCAAGCGGTTCATAATATAGGCTGTGTCCTCGCTGATGGCCTGCACCTCGGTGATATCCGGCTCCACAACTACCTCGCCGGAGGAATTTACCACGCTTAAATAGCTGTGCGGCGTGATATATTTGCCCTTATTGCCATACATCATATACGCGCCCGCCAATTCCAGTGGCGTCATGCCTTTGTACATCGAGCCTAAGCACATCGGCCCCAAATCCACGTCGTGCGCGATATCAAGGCTTTTGATTTCCAGCGTGTCATACGCAAAGTCAAACATGGCACGCGGCGTAACCAAATCGCCCACGCGCACGGCAATGGTGTTGCGCGACATTTGCACGGCGCGTTCCACCGTCATGGGCGCGTTTGTATATTCTTCCTCATAGTTAGACGGCCAGTCGCGCAGCTCGCCTGTTTTTTCATCGGGAATTTGCTTAAAAGGCGAGTCCATCGTGGCCCAGGAATAGTGAATCAAGTTTTCTTCAATGGCAAGCGGATACACCGTAACGCCCTTCATTACAGAGCCTGTTGCACGGCGCATATCCGTGGCGCGGTCAAACACGCGGTCGCCCTCTTTTTCGCCCAAACCGCCCACCACGCCCATCAATTCGCCCTTATAGTTCAGCGTAACCATGGCGGCATTGGTGGTAATCTTTTCTCTAATGGGCTTTCCGTCATCGCCTAAAACCACGGTAACGCCGTCCGCGGCTTTTTTATCAATTTCAATTTCAAATTCGGGATACATGCTGCGCTCCAGCGCCACTTTTTGCATCTCATCCTGTATTTTGGGATTAAAGGTGGCATAAATAGTCAAGCCGTCGTTATACAGCATGCGTGTGGCTTCCTCGCGCGTGATTTCCAGCTTGCGCGAAAGGTCGGATATAACATCCTCCACCACTTTGTCTACCGCCCAGTTATTATAGGTTTTCTTAGCCGAGGTGCCCACGTTGGTTTTTTCGCTCACCACCAGCGGTGTTGCAAGCGCTGCTTCGTATTCCGCATCGGTGATCAGCGCCTGCTTATGCATTTCATACAGCACATCATTGCGGCGGCCGATATTTTTTTCGGGGTTTGTGCGCGGGTTATAGGCAGTGGGGTTTTTGGTGATGGCCGCAATGGTTGCACATTCGGCAATGGTTAATTCGCCCACTTCTTTATTAAATAAATCGTGCGCGCCTGCCTGCGCACCCGCCACATTGCCCGTTAGGCCAATGGTGTTCAAATATGCCTCTAATATCATTTCTTTTGAATATTTGCCGTCCAGCGCGATAGCGCGGAAAATCTCGCGCACCTTGCGCATCACATCTTGCTTTTCATCGTTGGTGATATTTTTAATCAGCTGCTGATGAATGGTGGATGCGCCCTGCTTCGAGCCGCGCAAATATTGATTGGTAAATGCATAATACAGCTCGTTCAAGGCAGCAAATGCGCTGCGTCGAAAGCTAAAGCCGGGGCTTGTCCAAAAATCCTTGTCCTCAATGGCAATAAAGGCGTTTTGCAGGTTTTTGGGTATGTCTTTATAGTCTACCCACACGCGGTTTTCTTCGCCCACAAGGCGCTGAAACTCCACCCAGTCACCCTCTGGGGCGGTTTCGGTTGGCTCGCTGCGCACCATGATGGTGCTGGTATAGCTAAGCTTCAAATTGTTTAAATCCAAAAGCTGCCCGTCGTTTTCGGTGGCCTTAACCACATACATGCTTAAAAGCACCGCCACAACAGACATTGCCATTACGCCCAGGCAAATGCACACGCCCATAAAGCGCAAAAAGCCAAACAAAACGCGCTTGCCGCCCGATTGCTTTTTGCTTTTACCGCTTTTTTTTGCAGGCGAAGCGCCTGTGCTTTGGCCGCCGTTACTCGCCGTGCGAGAAGATGTTGGCCTTTGTGCCCCGTTTTGCGGCGGGCGGCGCACCTCGCGGTTTGATTGATTACGATTACGATTTTCTATCTCAAACGACCTCCTCGGTAGTTGCTACACAATGGATTGCAAGCACGATTATATCTCTATAGTATACCACATCTTATATAGATGGTATACTAAGCGCATCCGCCTTTGGCGGCACTTTTAATCAAAATGGCCGTGGCATAGCCACATATGGCTGATAATAATCGCATTACGGTTATTATAACATATCTTTGATATGGTATAATTGTCATCCCCGAGCTCTGCGAGTGGGGACATAAAGGTATAATAACTGCTATGCAGTTATTATACCACATTTTTTATAAAACGTATATTATTTTTGCGGCAGACAATACTGTAGCAAACCGAAAAATCGGTTTGCACTGCCATAAGAAAGGACTTACCTATGCGAAAGCTTACCTTATTATTTGCCACCACGCTGTGCACTGCCGCTATCGGCGCCGGCACAGCGCTAATTTTGCGCCCCGTTACCCCTACGCCCAGTAAATATGTATTAAAGGATGACGGCGGCAAGCTGGCGCTGTTTGACGCCGAGTCCAACACGCCGCGCGTGCGCTACGACATATACACCCAGCTTTTGCCCCCCGCCGACACCGAGGCTTTGCGCTACGGCATCCCCGTAAAAAGCCCCGAGGAATTGGCACGCCTTTTAGAGGATTTGGGCATGTAGCGGCGCTTATTCTTGTGATTATACTGGATTTCACATTTGTTTGCAAGGATTTGCCCATGCAAAACCCTGTTTGCCCGATGGCACCGATGCGAAATCCCAAATTGCTATTGGCATTTCGCGCACAAAATGCTATACTTTCAATAGAGTTTTCAAGCCTCTTACAAATCACCAATCTATCACTTTGGAGGAGAATATTTTGTCAGTATTGGAATATCCGTTTGACGGCGATGTGATTTTGCAAAAAAAGCGTGCGCTGCGGCGCGAGCTTTTACAAAAAGAAGGGCTTATCCCGAAAAAGATTGCCCTGTTCAGCGGCTCCACCATCGGCGAAATCAAAAATATTTTAGAGCTGTTTTTACTAGAAAACGGCATAATTCCCACGTTTTACGAGGGCGAATATGCCTTGTTTTATGAAAATCTGGTCTTTAACGACGGCAGCCTTGCGGCCTTTGCCCCCGATTTTATCTACATCCACACTTCGGCCAAAAACCTAAAGCACCTGCCCTCTCCCGCCGACAGTGAAGCCGACATCGCCGCCGCCGAAGATGCGGAGTTTGCCCGCTTTGCAGCCGCTTGGCAGGCCGCGGCGCGCTATCATTGCCCCATTATTCAAAACAATTTCGAGCTGCCCACCTGCCGCTTATTTGGCAATAAAGACGCAAGCGATTTGCACGGCCACGTGCGCTATGTTCACGCCTTAAACGCGCGCTTTGCCGAATATGCCCGCCAAACGCCCAATTTTTACATTAACGACATCCACTATCTTTCGGCCCTTGCGGGGCTGGATACTTGGTGCAGCGAAAGCGCATGGTATGCCTATAAATACGCGTTGGACATGCAGTGCATCCCGCTTTATGCCACAGCATCGCCAATATCATCAAAAGCCTGCTTGGCAAAAACAAAAAAAGCGTTATCCTAGATTTAGACAATACGCTTTGGGGCGGCATTATCGGGGATGACGGTGCCGACGGCGTGGCGCTGGGGCTTGAAACACCCGAGGGCATGGCCTACACGGCATTTCAGCAGTATTTAAAAGATTTATCTGCACTGGGCGTTTTGCTTACGGTGTGCAGCAAAAACGAAGAAAGCATTGCCAAAACTGGCTTTGCCCGCGCAGACAGCGTGCTGCAATACGAGGATTTTGTATCCTTTAAAGCCAATTGGCAGCCTAAACACTTAAATGTAGATGCCATCGCAAAGGAACTGAATCTCCTGCCCGACAGCTTTGTGTTTATGGACGATAACCCCGCCGAGCGCGAAATTGTGCAAACCGAAATTGCGGGCATCGCCGTGCCCAAGCTTACCGCGCCGGAGGAATACCGCAAGGCAATTGACCGCGCGGGATATTTTGAAGTAACCACGCTTTCTGCCGACGATAAAAACCGCAGCGAGATGTATCGCCAAAACAAGGTGCGCCAAGAGGCCGAAGCCTCCTTTGGCAATTATGAAGACTATTTAAAAAGCCTTGCCATGCACTGCACCATCGCACCGTTTGACGCGCCCCATGCCGAGCGCGTAACCCAGCTGATTAATAAAACCAATCAGTTTAACCTTACCACGCGGCGCTACACGCCCGCCGAGGTGGAAGCGCTGATTAGTCATCGCGATTATATCACGCTGTATGGCTCGCTGGTAGACAAATTTGGCGACAATGGCATTGTAACGGCCATTATCGGCAAGCGCAGCGGCGAAACGCTTACCATTGATTTGTGGATTATGAGCTGCCGCACCTTTAAACGGCATTTAGAATACGCGATGTTTGACGCGCTTTGCCTACAGTGCCGCGCGGCGGGCATCAAAACCATTCACGGCATTTATCTGCCCACAGCCAAGAACTTGTTAGTAAGCGATTTTTATGCTACAATTGGTTTTACAGCCTGCGGCGACGGACGTTTTGTGTATGAATTGCCCGAAAAACACGTGCCGCTGTGCACAGTTATGGACACCAATATTTTATAATTACTTTAATATCGGGAGAAATGCGGTTTACATGCGCCGTTTTGCAAATTGGTTTCACGGCTGTATTTGCAAAAATAGGTGCGCCCTTACACCAATGCGTTTTACGCACGGTGTAATGGCCGCATTTTCCCAAAGAAAGGAATGGTCATCAATATGGATAAGCAATCGATTTTAAGCGCAGTGGAGGAGATTTTTCGCGACAATTTCGACGATGACTCCCTTGTGCTCACGCGCGAAACCTGCGCGGATGATATCGAGGATTGGGACAGCCTTGAGCAAATTAATCTTTTAACCGCAATCGAAAAAAAGTTTTCGCTGAAATTTAAGCTTGATGATGTGCGCGGCCTGAAAAACGTGGGCGATTTGCTCGATTTGGTCGAGCGTTTAACTGCGTAAACCATACAAGAGGCTGTAGCACAATTTGTGATACAGCCCCTTTTTTCACCATCAGCCGATTTGGAATGCAATATCGCGGAAATGTGCTTTTTTCGCGTTAGTTTTCGCCTTGCGCAGCAAAGCGATGTGCAAGGTCAAAACGGTGCGCAAGGCCAAAGCCGAACCGCGAAAGGCCAAAGCAAAATGCAAGGCCAAAGCTGAAACGCGCAAGCCCTTGAGAAAGGAATGTACATTCATATGAACTCTTATACTTTAAACCAGCTTTCTGTGGGGATGCAAGCCGCGTTTACCGTGGAAATCACGCCCGAGCGCATGGAGCGCTTTTATGAAATCACGGGCGACGACAGCCCCATCCACCGCAGCGAGGAATATGCCGCTGCGCGCGGCTATCAAGGGCGCGTATGCTATGGCATGCTGGGCGCTGCAATGTTTTCTACTTTGGCGGGCGTGTATTTGCCGGGCGAGCATTGCCTTTTGCATAGCGTTGAAAGCAAATTTGTAAAGCCCGTGTTTATCGGCGACGTGCTCACCATCACGGGCACCGTGCAGGAAGTAAACGAGGTGTTCGGCGAGATTACCATTAAGGCCGTTATCACCAATCAAAACGGTGTTAAAGTAACGCGCGGCGTTATCAAAGCGGGCGTGGCAAAATAGCCGCGCCTGTTTTTCGCGGCAAAGCGCCGCACTGATGCGAAAAAGCGTGTTCGGTGTAAAAATAT
>JAGPHI010000044.1 GCA_018055565.1 Oscillospiraceae bacterium
CCCTCGTTGACATCGCCCAGCTCCCCCACTGCGGTGATCAGGGTATCCTCGGCACTAAGCTCGATAACGGTATAGCCGGTGTCCTCGTTGTGATACACCACGTTTTCTACGGTGCCCTCTAAACGCAAAAGCGTATCCATCGGCTACACCTCCTTGTATTTTTATTAACCGCGCCTTAGCGGCGGTTATCCTTGCGATTCTATCCTGTGCCCTATGGCATTTTGCCATGCAGTTGATTTGTACAGGCGTTATGCCGTGCCATCTTTGCAGGCAACACAATGCTTTAATTATACAGGATTATGCACGGTTTGTAAATGTAAACGCGTGCACAGCGTTACGCCGAGTGTGTCGGGCGTGGCAAATGAAACGCCGCGCATCGATGGCTCTAGCCGCGCTTTTTCGTCCACTGCTCCGGTGCAAAGGATAATCACTTCACAGTCGGGATTTTTTTGCCGCACCTCTAAAACGCCATTCCACATTTGCTCTAGCGAGCCTGTGGATAAAAGCACCACCGCGCGCGGAATATCATTGCCGCGGAATATGCAGGCAGTGAGCACATCCGACAAGAAATATGCGCCAAGCACCGCAAACATCGTAACAATAATAAGCATAACACCGTTCAGCATCACATTGCCCCCCATCGTGTTTTTGGCCGGCGCTTTGCCGACCGGCAGGACGCGTAAAAAGCGCCTGCTGTATACTCACGATATGCGAGAGAAAATGGTTTGGTGAACGGTGTTATGTGGTAAAATGGATTATTTTAGAAGAAAGGCCTATAAAGCGGCCTTTAAAGCCTCGATTTTATCGGTTTTTTCCCATGCCACGCCTAAATCTTCGCGGCCCATATGCCCGTAGGCGGCCAAGCGGCGATAAATTGGTTTTTTAAGCGCAAGGGCATCAATGATGGCGGCGGGACGCAAATCAAACACCGCTTCCACGGCCTTTTCGATTGCTTCGTCGGCCACTGTGCCTGTGCCAAAGGTATCCACCATGATGCTGACAGGCTCGGCCACGCCGATGGCATAGGCCAGCTGCACCTCGCATTTTTTGGCAAGCTTTGCGGCAACAATGTTTTTGGCTACCCAGCGCGCGGCGTATGCTGCGCTGCGATCTACCTTTGTGGGGTCCTTGCCCGAAAACGCGCCGCCGCCGTGACGGCCATAGCCTCCGTAGGTGTCCACAATGATTTTGCGGCCGGTAAGGCCGGAATCGCCCTGCGGGCCGCCCGTGACAAAACGGCCTGTGGGGTTAATGTAAAACTTGGTTTTATCGTCTACCAAATGCTTTGGCAAAACGGGCAAAATTACAAATTCCTGAATATCGCGGCGCAAACCATCCATTTCGATATCGGGTGCGTGCTGGCTGGATATAACAACCGAATCAATATGCACGGGCACGCCGTTATCGTATTCCACCGTTACCTGGCTTTTGCCATCGGGGCGCAGGTAATCCAGCGTGCCGTCTTTGCGCACAGTGGTAAGGCGCTTGGCAAGCGCATGCGCAAGCGAGATGGGCAGCGGCATCAGCTCTGGCGTTTCATCGCAGGCAAAGCCGAACATCATGCCTTGATCGCCCGCGCCGCCCGGATTAACACCCATTGCGATATCGGGGCTTTGCTCGTCAATATTGGCCAGCACCGCGCAGGTATCGGCATCAAAGCCGTATTTGGCGCGTGTGTAGCCGATATCGCGAATTACGTCGCGCACGGTTTTTTGAATATCCACATAGCAATCGGTGGTAATTTCGCCCATTACGTGCACAAGCCCTGTGCTGACAGTGGTTTCGCAGGCAACGCGGCCGCTGGGGTCGCGCTCTAAAATGGCGTCCAGCACGGCATCGGAAATTTGGTCGCAAATTTTATCGGGATGCCCTTCGGTGACGGATTCGGATGTGAACAAGATTTTTGACATAATTACTCTTCCTTTCTTAAAGGGATAGTGCGGCAGATGCATCAGCAAACACCGTGCGCTTGCACGCAAAACAGGGTTTGCACGCGGCCGCAAAATCCGCTTGAAAGCAAAAAGCCACAAGCTTTGTGCCTTCAAATATATTGCTTTGAAAATCCGTAACAACTCGGGAAAGCATGCGCTTGCCACGCGGCAAAACGCAAAAAACGTCCGGTAAATACCGGACGCTGTAAAAAGCTTATCTTCCGGTTTCCCACAGGATTTGGCACCACACCGTAAGGTAGGTTGCCGGGCTTCACAGGGCCTGTCCCTCTGCCACTCTTGATAAGTTGTTATTTAGTTTTCGATGCTATTATACGGCATTTTTCGCGCTTTGTCAATGCGCAAAATTTAGCGCTGCGCGTCTTGTGTGTAGCGGTGTAAAAAGGTGCTGATTTTTTTGTAAATTAAAAATGTTAGCACTGCCACAATTGTGCCTTTTAACAGATTAAAAGGCACAATGCCAAGCAAAATATAGCTGCCCAGCGAGTCAATGGCCGGATTAACTGCCCTGCACATATCGATAACGGCTTGCAGCGGCATATTGTACATGGCGGCATAAAAAGGCAAAAGCAAGAAATAATTGGCCAGTGTGCCCACGGCCGTGGCCGTTATAATGGATACTGCACACGCCGTGACGGCGGCTTTTTTGTTTTTATGGCGGCGGTATAGCAGGCCTGCTGTGAACGCAAATGAGCCTGTAATTAAAAAATCTGCCACTTCGCCAACGCCCATTGTTTGCGAGGAAAGCGCATGCACCATCGCTTTTATCAGCGACATCACAAGCCCCTCAAACGGGCCAAAGGCAAACGAGCCAATCATAATGGGCACAGCGCTGATATCCAGCTTTAAAAATGGCGGCATTAAGGGAATGGGCACCTCGATATACATGAGCACCGTGGAAATGGCGGCAAACAGCGCCATCGCTGTAAGCTTGCGTGTGGAAATACGTGGTTTTTGCATCTTCAATTCATCCTTTCCGGGGTTTTGGCCGTTTGGCTTTACCGAATGTATTCAGCGCGCGCCGGCACAAACCCAGCGTGAAACTGGCTTCACGCTACCTTTCTTTTGCTAGATTGGTCTTCTTTAGGAAGGCACACAAATAAAACAAAACGCCTTTTGCCTGCCTATTTACGGGCAAAAGCCGCAAAAAGACATTGCAAAAGGCGCACAGCACTTGTGTTACCGTTCTTTCATCCGGACTATACCGTCGGCTTTGGAGTTTCACCAAATCAGCGTTTTTTCATAAAACCATGTAGCGGTTTTACGAAATGGCCTTGTGGCTACGCCACGGCCATATGTTTTGATGTGCACGCCAAAGGGCAATGCGCATCAAACTGCCCAAAGACAGCTAAACAAAAAACGGTTGCGGGCTATACCGCCGGTGGGGACTTGCACCCCGCCTTGAACTAGACTATTATATATACTAGCACAGATAAAAAGTATTTGCAATGCAAAACGAAGTGTGGTATGATAATCCGTGGACGTTTATCTACATATTTTATACAACTGTGCAAATTGATATATGGAGTGTGACCTTTTGAATTTATTACATTTAAGCGGTATTACGCCAGATTTTATGCGCATCGCAATTCTTTTAGCGGTGCTGATGATTGGCATTATTTTCAGCCGTATTTACAAGCATCGGCTGGGGCCTGCTTTAGAAAGGCTTTTGCAGCGCACAAAACACCGCGCAGACAGCATCCTTGCGCGCGGCTTTAGCATGCCTTTCACCGTGTTTATATGGTTGAGCAGCATGTTTATTGCATTGTGGCTTTTGCCGGGGGCGCTGGGCCTGTCTTTCGGCGTGGCGTATGGCGCATCGCTGTTAAAGCTGTGGCGCATTGCCGTGATTGTATTAATGGTGTGCGGTTTTGTGGCCTCGAGCGATATTGCCAGCGTGTTTTTGCAAAGCTTACAAAATAAGCTGGATATCGAAACCAGCGCCACGGTGTCGCGCTTTTTAGGCTATATCTTTAAAAGCATTGTGCTGGCAATTGGCGTTGTAATTGTGCTAAGTGAGCTAAACTTTGATATCAACGGCCTAATTGCAGGCCTCGGGCTTGGCGGCTTAACCATTGCGCTTGCCGCAAAGGACACCGCAGGCAATTTTTTTGGCGGGCTGATTATCATTTTGGAAAAGCCGTTTGAAATTGGCGATTGGATTAGCGCGGGCGCACACGAAGGCGTGGTGGAGGATATCACCTTTCGCTCTACCAAGCTGCGCACCTTTCAAAACGCGCTGACAATTATCCCAAATTCGATGCTGTCTGCCGAGGCCATCACCAATTGGACGCGCATGCAAATGCGCAAAGTTTCGCTTACTTTGCCGCTGCCCGCAACGGCCAGCGCCGAGCAAATGGAAGCCTTTTTGGAAAAAACGCGCGCTTTGCTTTTGGCAAATACGGGCATTGTGGGCGATACCGTGCAAGTGCGCTTTGCCGAATTTGTGCGCGGGGCACTGCAAGTAAGCGTGGTGTATTTTACCAATACCACGGTGTATGCAGAATATTTGACCATTAAGGACGAAATGAATTTGGCAATTTTACAAATATTGGCCGAATGCAAGCTGCCGCTTGCGGGGCCGGAAGTATTGAAATAGATTACTGTAAAGGATCGCGTATATGAAAAACATTGTAACAAAAACCGCCGCGCTTTTACTGGCGCTTGCCATGCTTGCGGCCTGCGGCAAAAAAGACGAAAACGACGCACAAAGCGCGCCGTCGGCCTCTGCGTCCGGCGCGGGGGCATCCTCTGCGCCGTCGTCCTCTGCGTCTTTGCCTGCTTCGTCTTTGGCTTCAAGTTCCGATAGTGCCAGCGTGGCGCCGCCCCCAGCCGATATGGACGCTACACAATGGCCTGTGGGCTTTGTGACGATTCTACCTGAGGGCGAAAAGGAATATATTTTATTGGAAATGCACGTACCGCCCGAATGGAAATTTGACGGGTACAGCGTGTTCAGCAGCGGCGAATATAAAGCCGCTGAGGTGATAGACACTGTGCGCAAAGGTAACGACGAGGCGCTATATCCAAAATCGCTTACATCGCGCTACGAAGTAAAGGTGGAGGGGCTGCCCGATGGGCTTGGGCTTTTATCCAGCACAGATATGCTGCTGGGCGAGGCAAACGCGCGCTTATACACCTTTAAAACGCAGCCGCATGATGCGGATAAACCCTGGTTTAATTATTATTATCTTTTAGAGTGCGACGATTATATTGTAAACATTGGCTTTTTTAGCGAAACCGAGGCCGACACCGCTCTTTATGAAAGCGTGCTGAAAACGGCAAAGCTGTATGTGTAGAAAGCAAAGGTGTGATGAGAGATGCTGTGTGTAAACGATTTATTTGATGTAAGTAAAACCATTGCCGCGCCGCTTTTGGAAAAGCAGGATGCGCCCTGGACGGCGCTTTCGCAGCTGTCGGATTTTATATTGCAGCTGGGCAAAACATTGGAGGGCGGATATGAAAAGCGCGGCGATGATGTGTGGATTGCGGCGGATGCCACGGTGGCGGCAAGCGCATTGATTATCGGCCCTTGCATTATCGACAGCGGCGCAGAAATACGGCATTGCGCGTTTATCCGCGGCAGTGTTATCGTGGGCAAGGGCGCCGTGGTTGGCAATTCGGTTGAATTGAAAAACGCGCTTTTGTTTGACGGTGTGCAAGTGCCGCATTATAACTATATCGGCGATTCCATTTTAGGTTATAAGGCGCATTTTGGTGCGGGCTCGCTTACTTCAAACGTGAAGAGCGATAAAAGCCTTGTGGCGATTAAAACGCCCGATGGGCCTGTGCCAACCGGGCTTAAAAAGCTGGGCGCTTTGGTGGGCGATGCGGTGGAAATTGGTTGCAACGCGGTGCTGTGCCCAGGCACGGTAATTGGGCGGGGCACGCGCGTGTATCCTTTATGCCGCGTGCGCGGCCTTGTGGAGGCAAACTGCATTTATAAAGACGATGGCAACTGCGTGCCGCAGCGCTAACGAAAGCTTGGCACGGCGCTATCATTTGTGATATAGGAAAGGGAGAAAAACATGGGCAGACTTTTTGGAACAGACGGCGTGCGCGGCATCGCCAATAGCGAACTTACCGCCGAGCTTGCCATGAATATCGGGCGCGCAGCGGCGATGGTGCTAATGCAAGGGCGCAGGCGGCGCCCGCTTGTGGTGATTGGCAAGGACACGCGCATTTCCTCGGATATGCTAGAGGCGGCGCTGGCGGCAGGGCTGTGCTCGGTGGGGGCCGATGTAATTAGCATCGGTGTAATGCCAACGCCCGCCGTGGCCTATTTGGTTGGAAAATACAAAGCGGATGCCGGCATTATGATTTCTGCCAGCCATAACCCCTTCCCTTTCAACGGCATCAAGATTTTTAGCGGTGACGGCTTTAAGCTGCCCGACGATTTGGAGGACCGCATTGAGGCCATTGTGCTGGACGGCGAGGACGCGCCCGTGCTATCCACACACGCAGAGCTGGGCACTGTTAGCGTGTCGGCCACGGCGGCGCGCGATTATATCGAGCATTTAAAAAGCACAGTGCATTATTCGCTGGAGGGGCTGCATATCGCGGTGGACTGCGCCAACGGTAGCGCCGCAACCACTGCCGCGGCACTGTTTACCGAGCTTTCGGCAAACGCACAAATTCTTTCGGCTGCGCCAAACGGCGTAAACATTAACGAAAGCTGCGGCTCCACGCATTTAGAAGCATTGCGCGAGTATGTGCTAAAGCATCAGCTGGATGCCGGCATTGCGTTTGACGGCGACGCCGACCGATGCCTTTGCGTGGACGAAAAAGGCAATGAAATTGACGGCGATTTTATTATGGCTATCTGCGCGCTGGACATGAAAAAGCGCGGTAAGCTGCGGCGCGATACCGCCGTGGGCACCATTATGACCAATTTGGGCTTTGTAAAATTTTGCGAGGCGAACGACATTAAATTTGTGCCAA
>JAGPHI010000045.1 GCA_018055565.1 Oscillospiraceae bacterium
CCATAGAGGCAAGGCCGCTACAGTCAATGCCAAGTGGCGTTTTACCGCCCCAGCGATATTGCGCGCCTAAATATGCAAGCGCGTTTTGGCACACGGCCTCACGCACAGCGCTTTCGCTTCTTTGCGCAAAAGGCAATGGCATATCGCGCAAATAATTGGCCTTTGTGTAGCCCTTATCGCCGTTTGGCAAGCATACCTCTTGCCACAGGTTTTCCATCGCGGGCGTCTGCACGGCCAAAACCGCGCCGCGCGGCATAGACGCAATGCGTGTGGCGCACACATCCGGCGCACAAAGCACGTCAATATAGGGCGTAAAAACAAGCTTTTTTGTAAGCTTATCCCAAAGCTCTACCGTGTTTTCCCCGCATAAAAGATTGGTTTTCGCTGTCCAGCCCTCATAGCGGTAGTGCGTGCGCACCTTGCAATAGCCCGCGCTTTCGGCCAAAACGTCCACTGTCATGCCAAACAGCGCTTCGTCAATCAGCTCACTTTGCGCCGCCTCTTTATATAAGCTTGCAATGTCCACACAGATAATCGCTTTCATTCTGTTTGCCCCTTTCATACGCTGTTTTGCTTGCACGGTGGTTGCCTACGTTATGGCATCATATACCGCGCGCGCAATTTTGCCGCACAAAGCCCTATCCCCATTGATATGCGGCGCATTTGAAATAAACACCGCCAAAAACCAACATCCGCTTGCACATTCAAACACGCCTGCGTCATGGTTAAGGTAATCAAGGCAGCCCGTTTTATGTGCCAGCGAAACATCCTGCCAAATGTATCGCAAAAATCCATCCTGCACACGCTGTTTTTTAAGGGTATCTAACAGCCATTGGCACAGCGTGGGCGAAAGAATGGTATGTTCGTATAAAGCATCAAACAGCCTTGCCATATCGGCAGGGCTTGTATAATTGTTTTTGCCCTCTTTAATGGCATCAAAATCCAGCATTTTTCGTTGCAGCTCGGTGCTTGCAAGCCCTATAGCGTGGCAAAGCGCATTAACGGCATCAAAGCCCATTGCGCGAATGAGCACATTTGTGGCGGTATTGTCGGATATCACCAGCATCCATGTAAGCAGCTCTGCCAGCGTGGCCGTTCTTGCGCCGTTTTCAAACGGAATACTGTCGGGTAAAATATCCGCATCATGTACCGAAAAAGGTGTGTCTAAACACCATGTGCCGTTTTGCACATGCAAAAGCGCCGCAGCAGCAATTGGCACTTTTATCATGGATGCGCTAACGGCCTGCTTGTGCGCATCTTTTTCAAAAATGGCTGTATTTTGTGTGCCTGTTTGCTTCAAAAGCACTTGCACCCCTGCCGCCGAAGAGGCAGCAAGGGTGGAAAGTGTAGTTTTTAAATTTTGTATATTACTATTTTCGTTCATCTTCGCTTTATGATTGTGCATTTGCAAATGCAAAAAACGCCTGATACGTCATATAAACGTCCAGCTTTGCCACCAATTCAAACGGTGCATGCATAGACAGCATCGGCACGCCGATATCCACCACATCAATATTGCGATTGGCCACATATTTTGCCACGGTGCCACCGCCGCCGCAATCCACTTTGCCAAGCTCACCTGTTTGCCAAATGACATTGGCTTTGTCTAAAAGATTGGTCACATAGCCCATCATTTCGGCGTTTGCATCGTTGGTGTCGTATTTCCCGCGCGAGCCGGTGTATTTTGTAATCACCACGCCGCGGTTGACAAAGGCAGCGTTGCGTTTATCCAGTACGTCTGGGAATGTGGGGTCAAACGCCGCATTCACATCTGCCGAGAGGCATTTTGCATTTGCAAGCATTTTTTTGTAATCGGCTTTTTGCATATTTGCCAAAAAGCCAAGAAAATGGAACACGTAGTCGCTTTTCAGCCCTGTTGACCCGTCGGAGCCTGTTTCTTCTTTATCCGTTAGCACACATACCGTTGTGTAAACAGGGTTTTTTGTGCCAATTTCTGCTTGTAAAGAGGTGTATGCACACACGCGGTCATCATGGCCGTATGCGCCAATCAGGCTGCGATCAAAGCCGATATCACGCGCTTTAAAAGCAGGCACTGCCTCAATTTCAGCGCGGGTAAAATCGCGCTCGGTAATGCCGTATTTTTCATGCAGCATCTGCATGGTGTGCAGCTTTACGCGCTCTTTAATTTCTTCATCGGCATAAGGAATCGAGCCGACAAGGATGTTCAGTTCTTCGCCACGAAGCCCCTCGCTTAACGTGCGCTTTGATTGCTCGGCAGCAAGGTGCGGCAAAAGATCGGTTACGCAAAACACGGGCTCGTCATCCTTTTCGCCCACATTAATTTCCACTGTTTCGCCATTGGATTTTACAACAACGCCATGTAAGGAAAGCGGTGTTGCGCCCCACTGATATTTGCGGATGCCGCCGTAATAATGCGTTTTAAACAGCGATAATTCGCTTTCTTCATAAAGCGGATTGGGCTTTAAATCAAGACGTGGCGAATCGATATGCGCCACCATAAGCCGCAAGCCCTGTTCTAAGCTTTTTTGGCCGATGGTTGCCGCAAGCACCGCCTTGTTGCGATTTACAAAATACACCTTTTCGCCTGCTGCATATGTAGCTTCGGTGCTAAACGGCTTATACCCTGCCTTTGTAAGTAATTCCACTGCAGTTTTTACCGCCTCACGTTCGGTTTTTGCGGCATCTAAAAAGCGCTTATAATCTTCGCAAAAGCTTTGCGCCTTTTCTTGCGCGCTTGCATCGCAATCTGCAATATGCTTTTGCGTAAACAGCAACTCTTCGCTTAATTGCTGCGCGGCTGATTGTTCTTTTTTCATGATGTAAACTCCTAACTAAAAATAAATTATGAATAAATTTTATTATATTGCCCGTAGCTTTTTAGTACCTTGAGCACATAACGGTTCATTTGTTCAAACGGAAACGCTTGCAGCGTTGTGCCGTTTGCGCTGTATTTTGTGTCGCCTAAAAGCTTGTTCACCGTTCCCCAGCCGCTATGATAGGCCGCGGCCGCTGTGGATATATCGCCTGCATACTTTTCAAGGCAAAGCGAAATATAATATACGCCAAAGCGAATGGCGGTTTCCGGCGTGTATAAATCTTCAAACACCAGCGCTTCCTCCGGCGCTATTTTCCCTTTCAGCCACACAAAGGTTTCCTCTGTCATTTGCATAAGGCCAATTGCGCCTGCGCTTGAGGCAGCGCTTGGCTCGAAACCGCTTTCTGTGCGAATAATCGAATAAATAAGGTGTTCATCCACTTGATACATTTGCGCGTATTGCGACACTTCTTCTGCATATTTTTTGGGGTAATTCATCTGCAAAAAAAACGCAAATGCTTGATATATCGCAAAAACGGATAGGATGCATAGAGATAAAAGCAAAATCACTATAACGGCTTTTTTGTTTTTAGACATGATACTCCTTTAGCAAGGTGCGAAGCACTGCCTGCGCATTTTGCAAAAGCTGTGCTTCGTCTTGAAAATTTTCGATAATAAAATCTGCCCTCGCACACATTTCTTCCTGCGAAAGCTGCACGGATAATCGGCGCATGGCGCTCTCGCGCGTAATTGCATCGCGTGATACAATGCGCTTTATCATATCCTCCTGCGGCGCAGTAATCACAATAAAGCGCTTGCAATAGCGCTCTAGCATCGCGCCGATAATGACAGCGCCGTCCACAAATACAAGCGGCTTGTTTTCTTCTTGCGCCAGCGCTAAAATGCGCTTTACAATCGCGGGATGGGTAATCTGGGTTAAGGCATTGGCGCTTTGCGCGTTTTCAAATGCAGCCGCCGCCAGACGCTTTGGCGCAATGCGCGCCATAGCAGGCTGTGCCTCGTCATCCGCAAGGATGCCTGTTCCAAAGTGCAAAAGCAATGCACGCCGCACGTCCTCATCTGCATATAACACTTCGCGGCTGATGGCATCTGCGTCCAATACCGTTTGGCCTAACGCCGTATAATAGCGCGACACTGCGCTTTTTCCGCTGCCGGAGCGCCCTGTTATCGCAATTAAATCATACGCCATTATGATGACCATACCTTTCTTGTGGTATTTTGGTTATTTGTCCGCAAGCATAATTCTGCAAAGCTGCTTTGGCAGAAAGCACAAAACATAGTTTGAAAGAGCTGTCTTTTAAACGGATAGCTCCACAACGCGAAATGCAGCAGCGCGCAGCATGCGATTATACACCGCCAGTGCCACGCCCTGCGCCTTTGGGCAGCGCGCATATACGGTAACTGCGTGCAGCGCATCCAATTCACGCAAAGCCGCAAAGATGCGATTGGCCTGTTCCTGCGCGTTTTCTTCGCTGCCATAGGTAACGCAAGGCACGTTTGTCGTGTTTTCCTCGCCTGTAAAGCATAAGCGGTATACACCGTCGCCTGCGCGTTCATTGACATAATTGTTATATGCCGCAAGGCTGCCTTTTATCAAAATCACATTTGCTTTGGGCGCATAATGCTTGTACTTCATGCCCGGAGAGGGCGCGGCTGCGGTTTCGCTCATTTTGTGCAGCACAGCATCTGCCAATAGCACTTCGCAATCCAGCACCGCGCTAATTTCTTCTTGTGTAACGCGCCCCGGGCGCAGCAAAAGCGGCTTTGCGCCGCACAGGGAAACCACCGTGGATTCCACCCCTACGTCGGCGGTGCCCCCGTCGATAATCAGCGGGATGCGCCCTTGCATATCATCCAGCACATGCTGTGCGGTGGTGGGGCTTGGGCTGCCGGACAAATTGGCAGACGGTGCCGCCAGTGGCACACCGGCGGCGTGGATAATGGCCAGCGCCACCGGATGGGATGGCATGCGCACGGCAGCCGTGTCAAGCCCTGCGCACACCGCATTGGAAAGCGTTTTTGCGCGCGGCAGTATGATGGTAAGCGGGCCCGGCCAAAAAGCCTCTGCAAGCTGGTAACAGGCCTTTGGCACCGCAGATACCACCATCGGCAGCATGTCCATAGAATCGATATGTGAAATTAACGGGTTATCTTGCGGGCGGCCCTTTGCTGTGAAGATTTTCTGCACGGCCATGTCCGAAAGCGCATTTGCGGCAAGCCCATACACGGTTTCGGTGGGCATGCCAATGATTTCGCCGCTTTGCAAAAGCTGTGCGGCATACCCGATGGCGTCTGCGTTTGCGCTGCGCACAATTGTATTCAAACTTACGACATTCCTTTCAGGGGGGCTTTAAGGCGGTTTTGCACAGCCAAATTATGCTCTTTATTTTGGGCAAAAAGCCATAACCACAAAGCTTGAAAGTTCTTCTTTCGCGCTTTATTCTTCCGAAGCGGCTTTTAACTTCTCTGCCCTATCCACGGTAATCAGCGCATCAATCACATCGTCCAGATCGCCATTTAAAACCGCGTCTAATTTATACAGGGTTAAGCCGATGCGATGATCGGTTAAACGGCCCTGCGGGTAATTATAAGTGCGTATGCGCTCAGAGCGATCGCCCGTTCCCACTTGGCTTTTGCGCTCGGCGGCAATTTTGCTGTCGTGTTCTTCTTGTTTTTGTGCCAAAAGACGGCTGCGCAAAACTTTCAGTGCCTTGTCTTTATTTTTAAACTGGCTGCGCTCGTCTTGGCATTCCACCACCATACCTGTGGGAAGATGGGTTACGCGGATAGCCGACGAGGTTTTGTTGATATGCTGCCCGCCCGCGCCGGAGGAACGGAATGTATCAATTTTAAGGTCGGCGGGGTTAATGTCCAGCTCAACCTCTTCGGCCTCCGGCATCACAGCCACCGTTACCGTAGAAGTGTGCACACGCCCTTGCGTTTCGGTTTCGGGCACGCGCTGCACGCGATGCACGCCGCTTTCAAATTTAAAACGGCTAAATGCACCATCGCCGTCAATCGAAAAGCTCACTTCTTTCATGCCGCCAATTTCGGTTTCGTTGGCATTGATGACATCAAAGCTCCAGCCTTTGCTTTGTGCATACATTGTATACATGCGGAATAAACTGTGTGCAAACAGCGCGGCTTCATCGCCGCCCGCGCCGCCGCGTATTTCCACAATAACGCTGCGTTCGTCGTTTTCGTCTTTGGGCAAAAGCAATATTTTCAGCTCTTCGGTAAGCGCCTGCACCTTATCCTTATTTTCGTCGTATTCCATCTGTGCCAGCTCTTTAAACTCGGCGTCGTGCCCGCCTTCATCCAAAATCGCTTTTGCGTCTTCAAACGCCGTTTTGGCCGCCATGTATTTATCATACGCTTCGGCAATGGGCGTTAAGTTTTTATAGTCTTTCATCAATTGACGATATAGCTCGTTATTATTGATAACGGTTGGGTCTTGCAATTGATTGCTAATTTCATCATAGCGGTTTCGCACCGCTTGTAATTTATCGATCATATTTAATCATTCCTTTAATGCAAATCGTTGATATCGGATAAAAGTGAAAGCAAGCATAGCTACAAGGGCAATGCTTCGCGCACTACCCTTTTAATATTTTTTTCAATTTTAGCACGCGGCACCATAACCTCGTGCTGACAGCCCTTGCAACGAATTTTAAAATCCATGCCAACGCGCAAAACGTCGAAGCTGTTTGTGCCGCATGGATGCGGCTTTTTTGTAATAATCACATCGCCCACCTGTACGTCCGTGTGGCTCCCTCCGCTTCTTTCCTTTATGTATAGATGTATAGTAGCCACAATATTATATACCAAAACGCGTTTAATAGCAAATATTTTGCACGTAAGAATCATATAAATGCAGTATCAACGTAAAGGACGGTAATCGGGATGACATTTAATGCCGAGGGAATGATAAAGCAAGGTGCTCGCATAACAAAAGAAACGCTTTTTGCCGCTATGGCAAATGGCGATATACTGGAAAGCCGCGCGCTGTCTTTTGATTCAAACAAGCAGCTGCACTTTAGCTTGGGCGAATAT
>JAGPHI010000046.1 GCA_018055565.1 Oscillospiraceae bacterium
TCACATTTTCAAACGTGCGCAAAAACGCCGTAAGATATTGATTGGCTGCGATGGGCGTTAAAATATGGTATACAGATGGCGGCGCGTCTTGCTGCTGCGGCGCACTCGCGTTGCTTTGCGCACCCTGTGTGCGATTGATTTTGCGATAGGCCAGCAGCATATAGCACCATGATAATATTTCGCTGACGGTATTGCCGGCCAGCACCGCGGCACACACAGCGCCCATGCCATAGGGCATGGCAAAATCTATGATAATTGCCACAAAGGCAATGCGCACAAATTGCTCAAACAGCTGTGCCTTTGCGTTTGGCCGCACCTCGCGCAGGGAGATAAAATATCCGCGCAGCGCAGCCGAGCTTGCCATAAACGGTAAGCTTGGGGCTAAAACGCAAAGCGATAAAGCGCCGCGTGCATCGTGCATAACATAATCGCTTAGCGGCTGCGCTAACAAAAACATGCCCACGCCACACACGCAGCCCAGCACGCTGCCAAAGCTTAATACGCGCCGCATGGCCTGCCCAGGCGCTTTGCCGTGCGCCATCGCAAAGGACGCAAGGCGCGTGGCACAAATGGTGATACCTGCCGTTGAAAACGTGACGCCCAAATTGTACACCGTAAGCACAAGCTGATACAGCCCCATGCCCTCGGCGCCGATGCGCCCCGCCACATAAATGCGAAACACCATGCCCACCGCGCGCAAAACAAGGCCGGTTGCCGTTAAAATTGCCGCATTTTTCAAATACGTCTGCCTTGCCACGCACATCACGCCTTTCGCTTCATTTTATGGCGCGCAAGCGAAAAATATGTACAACGCTGCCTGCGCGAAAAAAAGCAAAAATGCACAAAGCGCCATGCAATGCGCTTATGCCTTGCATAATTGTGCAAAATCGGTTACAATATAACAAAACCGTGCATTCGCACACATGCTTTTGCAAATGCTTTGGAACACTTTGGTTTTTGTGTGTTTTCGCGCAAAAGCGGCATTTCAATTGGTTTTTGCAATGCCAAGCTTCGGCAGCGTGCTGCTGTTTCACCCAAGAAAGGAATGATTAACCCCAATGGCAATTAAAGAGTTTACCGATTTTATCCTGCCTTATATTATCTCTGCTGCGGAATTTGTTGGCATTTTTGTAGTGACGGTGTCGGCGGTGCAGGCATTTTGGCATTACTTGAAAAACACGTTTTTGCATGGCCGCCATCCCATTAAATTTGAGCTTGCGAACGGCCTTGCCACAGGGCTTGAATTCAAAATGGCTGCCGAGATTTTAAAAACCGTGCTCATTCACGAAATGAGCGAGCTTTTGGTTTTGGGCGCTATTATCATTTTGCGCGCATTATTAAGCTTCTTGATTCATTTTGAAATCAAGAATAACCACGAGGAAGAATCGCACAATGCATAAGAAAAGCCATGCGGCGAAGCCGCATGGCTTTTCTTATCGCTTACGCGCTTTTTTGAAGCGTGCATTGTATTCGTAGCGTTTGGTTTCGCTTGCTACGCGCCGCATTTACACCTGCAATAACAAAACGCGCTGCCGTACATGCAAGTTTGCATATATGGCAGCGCGTTTATTGTTATACTATATGGCTTTTAGGAATCTTTTTCGGTATCGTCTTTGTCCGTTTCCTGCACGGTTACTTGTGCCGGCTCGGTTTGCGGCGCAGACGGCGCAGCGGTTTCGGGCGTTCCAGCGCTTTCGGCAGTGTCGGCACTATCGGCAACAGGCTGGGGCGCTGCGGTGCCTTGCGCGTCTTGTGCGGCGTTTTCCTGCGCGGGGGGCACGGTGCCTGCGTCTGCGGGCTTTTCGGCTTTAACAGGCTCATCCACAACAAGCGGCGGCAGTTCCCCGCCGTCCATCAAGGTTTTAAATTCCTCGCCGGAAAGCTTTTCGCGTTCCATCAGCGCTTTTGCCACTGTGTGCAGCGCGCCGATATGCTTTGAAAGAATTTGGCTGGCGCCCTCAAACGCTTCGTCCAGCATTTCGCGGATTTCTGCGTCGATTTCGCTGGCAATGTTTTCGGAATAGTTGCGGCTTTGGTTAAAATCGCGCCCTAAGAAGGTTTCGCCCGGCTCGGTGCCGTACACCACGGGGCCAAGACGCTCTGAAAAACCATAGCGCATCACCATCGAACGTGCCACGCCCGTGGCGCGCTCAAGGTCGTTAGACGCGCCCGTGGAAATATCGTCCAGCACCAGCTTTTCGGCCACGCGCCCGCCAAGCAGAATGATGATTTTTTCTTCCATCTTCTTTTTGGTGATATAGTTGGAATCCTTTTCCGGCAGGCTCATGGTAAAGCCGCCCGCCATGCCGCGCGGGATAATTGAAATTTGATGCACAGGGTCAGACGATTTGCAGAAAAACGTGGTGATTGCGTGGCCTGCCTCGTGATAGGCGGTAAGGCGCTTTTCGTCCTCGGTAACAATGCGGCTTTTCTTTTCGGGGCCTGCCACCACCTTAATGCTGGCCTCCTCGATATCGCGCTCGGTAATGGCCTTGCGCCCGCGTTTTGCGGCAAGCAGCGCGGCCTCGTTGACCAAGTTTTCCAAATCGGCACCCGTAAAGCCTGCCGTTGTTTTGGCAATGGTGGCAAGGTTTACATCGGGGCCAAGCGGTTTATTTTTTGTGTGCACCTGCAAGATTTCCTCGCGGCCCTTTACATCGGGCAGGCCCACATACACTTGCCTGTCAAAACGGCCCGGACGCAAAAGCGCCTTATCAAGGATATCTGCACGGTTGGTGGCCGCCACTACGATAACGCCTTCGTTTGCGCCAAAGCCGTCCATTTCAACTAAAAGCTGGTTTAAGGTTTGCTCGCGCTCGTCGTGCCCGCCGCCGAGGCCTGCGCCACGCTGACGGCCAACGGCGTCAATTTCGTCAATAAAGATGATGCAAGGCGCAGATTTTTTGGCCTTATCAAATAAATCGCGCACACGGGACGCACCCACACCCACATACATTTCCACAAAATCGGAACCAGAAATGGAGTAAAACGGCACGCCAGCCTCGCCCGCGCAAGCGCGAGCCAAAAGGGTTTTACCTGTGCCCGGAGGGCCCACCAATAAAACGCCATGCGGTATGCGCGCGCCCAGCGTATTAAACTTTTGCTGGTTTTTGAGGAAAGCCACAATCTCTTCCAGCTCTTCCTTTTCCTCGTCTGCGCCCGCCACGTCTTTAAATGTGGCTTTGCGCCCCTCGTCGGCTTGGTTTTTCACCTTTGCCTTGCCCACGTTCATCGCCTTGCCGCCACCGGACTGTGCATACATCATATAGCCAAAGATGCCAAGCGACAGCAAAATCAGCACGAAGAACGGAATCATCGTCATCCACGCGGGTGTTTCCACAGGCCAAATGATATCATAGGTCATGGGCGTTCCCGCTTTTTCCATGCGGATTTCGCGGTATTCGTCCAAATTATTTAATAACAGCGGCGCGTAGTTAAGCTTATAAACCACCTTTTCAGGCTTGTCTGCAAGCTTCATTTGCAAATTGCCGTTATTGAGGTCGTAATTAAAATCCTCAACCTGGCCTTGCTCGAAATAGTCCACTATTTCATAATATTTAAAGGTTTGCCCTTTTTGCTGCGGATACAGCATAAATACCAAAAGAATCAGCCCTAGAACGGCAATTAAGATTACGCCGCTGCTGCGTGGTTTTTTAATCAATATTCTTCACTCCTAATTGGAATACACTTCCGGCTTTAACACGCCGATGTACGGCAAGTTGCGATATTTTTCGTCGAAATCAAGGCCATAGCCAATCACAAATTCATCGGGCACTACAAATCCAACATAATCGGCCTGCAAATCCACCTTGCGGCGGCTGGGCTTGTCCAGCAGGGCGGCAATTTTGATGGATGCGGGGTTGCGGCTTTGTAAAAGCTCTTTGATGTAATTTAACGTAAGGCCGGAATCCAGGATATCCTCGATAATTAGGATATCTTTGCCCTCAAGCGCCACGTCTAAATCTTTAATGATTTTCACAACGCCACTGGATTTCACGCCTGCGCCATAGCTGGACACCACCATGAAATCAATTTCCGCGTGAATATCTATTTTGCGCATAATGTCTGCCAGAAATACCACGGCACCCTTCAGCACCGTGACAAGCATCAAATTTCCGACCTTATAATCCTCGCTGATTTGCTTGCCCATTTCGGCAACCTTATCTGCAATCTCCTGTTCAGACAAAAGCACCTTTAAAACGTCCTCATGCATTTATAGTTCCTCCAACTCTTGTAATAATGTAATGGTAATTACAGTTTTTGTGTTCTCCTGCGGAAAAAGGCCCTCGCAAAAGCCGTAAAACGGCACCCAAAGCACCCTATCGTTACAGACAAGCACAGGCACGGTATCGCGCCATGCAGGCAAAACCCCGTCCTCGTTAAACAGCTTTTTCAGCGATTTTGTCACCTTTCTTGCAATTGGCGCAAACGAATCGCCTGTTTGGCGTGTGCGAAAGAAGCTATTACTCGCTATTTTACCATAATCTGCGTAAAAAAATAAGTCTTTTTTTTGAACTTTTGCAGATTTAATAAAATCTTCATACGATAGGCACTGCACCTTTAGGGAAAAGCTGTCGGAAAAGGGCAAAACCCCCTCGGTTAAAGGCAGCGTTGCAGCGCTTTGGGGCAATTTTTGCGGCATTGGCAGCACCGAAACGCGCCCGCATGCAAGCGAAAGTGTGTGTGCACGCGCAATTTGCAAGCGGCCTGCGCGCTTTTGCAAAAGCGCCGCCGCTTTATCGATAAGGGCTTTATCTGCCGCGCAATAAGGGCGCATCACTTGCGCCAGCGCCGCCTTTTGCAGCGCGGGATGTGCCCCGCGCAAGCAAGCTGCATCGTAAAACACTTGGCCGCTGCGCAGCATAGCATTGGCATCGCCGCGCCGTGCTGTGCTTTGCGCCTTTTGCAAAAGCGCTGCCGCTTCGCTTGCCATATAATCGTCCACCTCGCGCATTTCGCACGCAAAGCGTGCAATGGCCCCCTCGGCACCCGGATGCACACTGTTGAGCAAGGGTAGCAGCTGCCGACGAATACGGTTGCGCGCATACAAATCGGTTAAATTACTGGCATCGGTTACATAGGTAATCGCGTTTTCGGCGCAATAGCGTTCTACCGTGCTGCGCGTAGCAAACAGCAGCGGGCGTATATATGCCGCGTGCATAGGCGGATTTTGTGCAGCGGCCGCACTTTCGGCGCTTTGTGCAGTGGCTGCGGCTTCGGGGTTTTGCGCAGTGGCTGCGTTTTCTGCGGTTTCTTCGGTTTGTGCATTTTCTTCGTTTTCAGCGTTTTCTGCGCATTTTTCTGTTGCTGTGCTTTCGGCGTTTTGCGGGCATTGCGTGTTGCAAAACGCGCCCCGCACAGGCACAATGCCCGATGCACCCCGCACACCCGCGCCGCGCGCTAGATTAAACAGCACGGTTTCGGCATTGTCGCTGGCTGTGTGCGCAGTGGCAATTTTGATATTGGGCGCTGTAATCAGTGTATCCAAAAAGGCATAGCGCTCGCGCCTTGCCCATTCCTCGCTGTGCTCGCCCGCGCAAATCAGCCGTTTTACGTAAAGCGCAACGCCGTGCTGTTTGCACACCTTGCGCACAAACGCTTCGTCGGCATCGCTTTCTTCGCCGCGCATGCCGTGGTTTACGTGCGCCGCGCGCACCTTTATGCCAAGCGTTTTTGCCTCACAAAGCAAAAAGCGAAACAAAGCCATCGAGTCTGCCCCACCGGACAAGGCCACAATGACTATGTCTGCGCTTTGAATCATTTGATATTGCCGGATTGCGCTATGCGCCGCAAAAGGCAAGGATGCCTGATTACGCGCCGGCTTATCCATGGCTATAGTCCACATTGGTAAAGCGCGTGTGCGCGCCGTCCCACGCAAGATCCACCTTGCCTACCTCGCCATGACGGTTTTTGGCCACAATGCATTCCGCCACGCTGGTGTCGGCCTCTTCGCCGTTATCATAATACGCTTCGCGGTATAAAAACAGCACCACATCCGCATCCTGCTCGATAGAGCCGGAATCTCGCAAATCGGAAAGCACGGGCCGATGGTCTGCGCGGCCGGATTTTTCTGCCGAACGCGACAGCTGCGAAAGCGCGATAACCGGCAAATTCAGCTCTTTGGCCATCACCTTCATGTTACGCGTAATCTCGGAAATTTCCTGCACGCGGTTTTCTGAGCGCTTGCCCGTGCTCATCAGCTGTAGATAGTCGATGATAATCAGGCCGATGTCGGGGCGCGAGGGGTCTTGATTAATGCGGCGCACCTTTGCCTTAATTTCGGGGATGGTGATGCTGGACGTATCGTCCAAATAAATATTGGTTTTTGCCAGTACATCGCCCACGCGCGCCAAATCCACCCAATCCTCGGTAGAAAGGCCGCCTGTGCGAAACGCTTGGCTATCAATAGCGGCCTCGCTGGAAAGGATACGGCTTACCAGCTGATCCTTTGTCATTTCAAGGCTGAAAATGGCCACGGGCACGCCGCGCTTTTTGGCCACGTTGGTGCCGATATTCAGCGCAAACGAGGTTTTGCCCATACCAGGGCGTGCGGCCAAAATAACCAAATCGGAGCGCCCAAGCCCTGTAAGCATCGTATCCAAATAGGTAAAGCCCGTTGGGATGCCCAAGTATTGGTCGCGATTGGGGCCGGAAATTTCCTGCAAATGGGCGTACGTGTCTAATATTACGCTGGAAATGGGGGTAAGGGCGCTGCTGTCG
>JAGPHI010000047.1 GCA_018055565.1 Oscillospiraceae bacterium
TGCCCTTTGCCGCGCCCAGCTCCACGCGCAGCGCATCGTATCTTCCGGCTGGCAGGGTAAAGCCGTCATACTGCGTGGTTGCAAAATACATTTCGGTTAGATAGGCATGCACCGAATAATCAAGCCCTTTTTCCAAAAGCGCCTTGCGCGCCGTTGCTTCCACTTGCTGTAAAAGGCGGTCTGCGGTTATTTTTGCGTTTTCCTTGCTGCCGCTATGCGAAAAAGCCGCGCCCTCTTCCTGCAAAATGCAGTCGCGCACATACAGCTTTGCGTTTTGGTCAATCTCGCTGTTTGAATTGGCAAGGATATGCAAGCGCAGCGTGTCGGCGCGCACATCGGCACACACTGCCGAAAAGCTGCCAAACGAGGTTAAAAACACACTGAGCACTAGGCCTAATAAAAGCGATAATTCCCATTTTTTCATACTGATTACCATTCCGTTTCTTTACCGTCAAAACAAAGAGCTTATTGCCCCCCCGTTTTGCGCATTTTGGAAAAACCGCGCAGCGGCTTTTCTCTTATGCGTGCAGTATGGACTGATAAATGGTAATTTATTCCTATTGCTCTTGCACTTTTGCGCCAAAGGGCACGGGGCGCAGCACCCAGCATTGTGGATAGGTTTTTTGCAAAGCAAGCTTTGCCGCGATGGCATCGCGCTTTGCGTGAAACACGCCAAAAACCGCTGCGCCGCTGCCCGTCATCAGCGCGGCCTTTGCGCCTTGCGCCATCAGCGCCGCGCAAATTGGCGCGTTGTGCGCGCTGGTGCTGGTTTCCTGCAATACATTATAAAGGCAGGCGCTCATGCCATGCAAATCGCCTTTTGCAATTGCGGCTTCGGCGCCGTCTGTGTCCGGATGGCGCTTTGCGCCCACACGGTCATATTGTGCATACGCCTCGGGCGTAGAAATGCCCATCGAGGGCATGCACACGCAAAACCAGCACGGCGGGCATGGGGCAATGGGGCGAATGCATTCGCCAATGCCGCTAACGCGGGCGGTGCCGCCCATGATGGCAAAGGGCACGTCTGCGCCCACGGTTTTGCCGATGGCACAAAGCGCTTCGTTTGATAAGCGCGCGCGGTATAACGCGTTTAGCCCAACCAGTACGGCGGCGGCATCGGCACTGCCGCCCGCCATGCCCGCGCGCACGGGCACCGCTTTGTGCACCGTGATATCCGCGCCAGCCAAAAGGCCTGTTTCGGCAAAAAACGCAAGCGCCGCTTTGATAGCCGTGTTATATTGATTGGCAGGCACAGAGGAGCCGGGCAAGCGCAGCGTTAAATCGCTTGCTTTGCGCAAAGTAACTGTTTCATACAAATTCACGGTTTGCATCAGCATGTCCATCTTATGATAGCCATTTTCGGCAAGGCCCGTGATATCCAGCGTCAAATTCAGCTTTGCGGGTGCCAGCACCGTTACCGATCGCATAGTTTACCTGCCTTCTTTCGTTGAAATACAGTGCGCACGCCGATTGCCTTTACAGGGCATACCTCGTGGCAGCAAAAGCATTTAATGCAGCGCTTTGGCAAAATTTTGGCCTTTTTGTTTGCAAGCAAAATGGTGTTTTGCGGGCAAATATCGGCGCATTTGCCACAGCCGATGCACTTTGCACGCCGAATAACGGGGCGCGGCGCGGCAGCGCGCTGCGCATATTTTACCAAAGGGCGCAAAAAACGCGGCACATTGCTGCTGAAATCCACGCCATTACGGCCCGACGGCAACGCAAAATCCGCAATGGGCACGCATGCGTTTGCCTCGGCATTGTCGATGTCGACGCTGTCAAACGCCGCTTTGCACAGGCCGCGCGCATTAGCCGCTGCCAAAAAAGGCACGCTCATGGGCTGCATGCCGATGATATGGCAAATGGCCAAATCAATGGCATAGCCATCCTCGCCGCCCAGCACATAGCCAACATGGCGCGGCACGCCGCCCGCAGGGCCATCGCCCTCCATGCCCGTAACGCCGTCCACAATGGTAAGCTGCGGGCGCACGGCCTCGTATAAATCCACCAGCATATTGCCAAAATGCGCCGCATCGGGAAAGCGCATATGCAGCTCGGCTTTTTGCAAGCCCGGAATGCATCCGAACAAATTTTTCACCGCGCCCGACATGCCCATCATCATATGCGTTTTTAATTTGGGCAGATTGATGATAAAATCGGCGCTGTGCACAGGCTCTATCCAATTCCATTCGTGCACAAGCGCGCCGCTTGCCTTTTTTGCATGCCACTTGCACGCGGTATATAACTCTGCGCCCTCTTCTTCGCACACTGCGGCAAGGCCGCTTGCCGCATAAATGCTGCGCACAATGGCTTCATTGTAAACACCGCCCGGCGAATCCGCCAATACAATGTGCTGCACGCCGCGCTTTTTGGCCGCAACAATTACCGCACGTACCAGCGCGGGATTGGTGGTAACGGCGGCGCCGGGCGCATGCTTTGCCAGCAAATTGGGCTTTATCAAAAGGCGCGTATCGCTCGACAGTGCTTTTGTGCACGCGCACGCGTCAAAAATGCGCTCCACTGCTGCTTGCAGCGCGTCGCTTTCATATGAGGGCACGGGATAACAAACGATTTTACTCATTTTACAAATTCCTGTATACGGTGCAGCGCCTCGGTTAAATGCGCCAGCGAGTACGAATAGCTGATGCGCACATGCCCCTCGCCCGAATCGCCAAATGCCGTGCCCGGCACCACCGCCACCTTTTTAGAAAACAGCAGCTTTTCGCAAAATTCTTCACTGGTATAGCCGGTAGATTGAATGGAGGGAAACACGTAAAACGCCCCCTCGGGCAAAAAGCACGAAAGGCCCATTGCATTTAGGCTTTTGGTGATAAAGCGCCTGCGCATATCATATTCCTCGCGCATTTTATCAATATCCTCATCGCAGCTGCGCAGCGCAGTTACCGCCGCGTATTGGCTGGTGGTGGGCGCGCACATGATGGCCGCTTGATGAATCTTTGTCATCACTTTGATAATCGGCGCGGGGCCGCACGCATAGCCAAGCCGCCAGCCCGTCATTGCATAGGCCTTTGAAAAGCCGTTCACCAAAATTGTGCGCTCTTTCATATCGGGCAAAGACGCAATGCTAACATGCCCCTCGCCATAGGTAAGCTCGGCATATATTTCGTCGCTCAGTACAAAGATATCCGTGCCGCGCAGCACCTGTGCAATTTCTTGCAAATCCTCGCGGCGCATCACAGCGCCCGTGGGATTGCACGGAAACGGCATAATCAACAGCTTTGTTTTGGGGGTAATGGCCTCTTTAAGCGCCTTTGCCGTAAGCTTAAATTGATGCTCTGCCGTAAGCGGCAGCGGCACGGCAACGCCGCCCGTTAGCGTGGTGATGGGCAGATAGCTAACATAGCATGGCTCTGGGATAATCACTTCATCGCCCGGATTTACCAGCGCGCGAATGCACATATCAATGGCCTCGCTGCCGCCCACCGTAACAATGGTTTCTTCGGCGGCATCATACGAAAGGCCAAAACGGCGCAAAAGATAATGGCACATTTCTTCGCGCATTTCTTTTAAGCCGGAATTGGACGTATAAAAGGTGCGCCCTTTTTCAAGGCTGTGGATGCCCGCCTCGCGGATGGCCCAGGGCGTTTTAAAATCCGGCTCGCCAACGCCCAAAGAGATGCAATCCTTCATTTCGGCGGCAATATCAAAAAATTTGCGAATGCCCGACGGGCGCATCTCCTTTGCCTTTTGAGATAAATGGCGTTCATAATCCATTATAACTGCCACTCCCGTTCGTCCTCATTATCAACGCCGTACAAAACACCGTCTTTTTTATACGTGCGCAGCACAAAATGCGTGGCGGTAGAAAGCACGCCGTCCATCGGCGATAAGCGCTTTGCCACAAAAAGTGCAATATCCTGAAAGCTTTTGCCCGAAATAACCAGTGCCAAATCATATCCGCCACTCATCAGCGAAACACTGTCTACCTCGCACAGATTGGCCACCGCTAAGGCAATTTCGTCAAATCCGCGGTCACGGCGCGGCGAAACGCGCAGCTCGATAATCGCCTGCACGTGCGGCACGGCAGCTTTTTCCCAGTCAATCAGGGCTTTATAGCCATTAATGATATGCCCCTGCTGATACTCGTCCAGCTTTTGCGCCACCTCGGCGGGTGCAAGGCCCACCATTGCGGCAATGTCCTCGCAGCTTGTGCGCGCGTTGTCTTCTAAAATGCGCAAGATTTTTTCCATCATGTTTATAACCATTCCTTTCTTGAGGAATTATGCCTGTTCGGCATAGCCGAATGCGCGCTACTGCGGCGCGCAAGGCACAAAACCCTGTTTGAAAGATTGCGCTTTCAAACGTTCAACTCTTTGTTGTATACTAACCAAAACGCTTTGTAAATTAAATATCTTTAAAGACTAATTATATACAATTTATACGCGAAAGTAAATAAGCGAAATGCGCGCAATTGCGTGCAGTTTGCAAAACTTGGATTTTTGCTATGGAAAACAGCAAAAATCTGTGCTACAATGAACAAATAAGTTTTTTCCGAATAGAAAGGATGATGAATCATGGAGGCTGTTATCACCGTGGTGGGGCGTGATATGGTGGGCATTTTGGCAAAAGTTAGCGGCGCTTGTGCCGGCGCAAACGTAAATGTGGAAGAGGTTACGCAAAGCATTTTAAAAGACACCTTTGCCATGATTATGCTGGTGGATATTGCAAAGTGCAACATGCCGTTTCAGGCGTTTCAAAAGCAGCTGGGCGAAATTGGCGAGGGCATGAACGTGGATATCCATGTAACACGACAAGAGCTGTTTGACGCGATGCACCGCATTTAGAGGTCAGAAATTAGAGATAAGAAATCAGAAGTCAGATTTAGACGTCAGACACTAGAAGTCAGAGGTCAGATTTTGAGGCCAGCCACTAGAGAATAACAATCAGAAGTCAGAATCAGAGATAGAGGGTAGAATAAGACAATGTTAAACACCAATGATATTATAGAAACCATTCAAATGATTTCCGACGAAAATCTGGACGTGCGCACGGTAACGATGGGCATTTCGCTTTTGGATTGTGCGGATGCCGACGGCAAAAAAGCGTGCGAAAAGATTTACCATAAAATCACCACAACCGCAAAGGATTTGGTGCGCACGGCGGATGAAATTTCGGCCAGCTACGGTATGCCGATTGTGAATAAGCGCATTTCTGTAACGCCCATTGCCATGCTTTTGGCAAGTGCGCCCGATGCAGACCCTGTTTGGTATGCCCAAACACTGGATGCCGCCGCAAAGGCCGTTGGCGTGAATTTTATCGGCGGTTACTCGGCGCTGGTGCACGCGGGCTTTTCGGCCGGCGACGAACGGCTTATCAAAAGCATTCCGCGCGCTTTAGCCGTTACCGAATATGTGTGCTCCAGCATCAATATCGGCTCTACCAAAAGCGGCATTAATATGGATGCCGTGGCCATGATGGGGCATGTGATACGCGAGGCTGCCGAGCATACAAAAGACAATAATTGCTTGGGCGCTGCAAAGCTGGTGGTATTTTGCAACGCGCCCGAGGATAACCCCTTTATGGCGGGCGCGTTTCACGGCGTGGGCGAGCCGGATTGCGTAATCCATGTGGGCGTTTCTGGCCCTGGCGCTGTGCGCGCCGCGCTGGCAAAGCTGCCCAAAAACGCGCCGCTTGGCGAAGTGGCCGAGCTGATTAAGCGCACGGCGTTTAAAATCACGCGCATGGGGCAGCTTGTGGGCAAGCTTGCCAGTGAAAAGCTGGGTGTGCCGTTTGGCATTGTGGATTTATCGCTTGCGCCCACACCTGCGGTGGGTGATTCGGTGGCAAATATTTTGGAAGAAATGGGCCTTGAAAGCTGCGGCGGCTGCGGCACCACGGCAGCGCTGGCGCTTTTAAACGACGCGGTGAAAAAGGGCGGCGTAATGGCGTCGAACTCTGTGGGCGGCCTTTCGGGCGCATTTATCCCCGTAAGCGAGGACGACGGCATGATAAAGGCCGTGCGCCGTGGCAGCCTTTGCCTTGAAAAGCTAGAGGCCATGACGGCGGTTTGCTCGGTGGGTATTGATATGGTAGTGGTGCCGGGCGATACACCCGCCGCCGTACTTAGCGCACTGATTGCAGACGAGGCCGCCATTGGTATGGTAAACAGCAAAACCACCGCCGTGCGCGTAATCCCTGCGATTGGCAAGGGCATCGGCGAAGAGCTGGATTTTGGCGGGCTTTTGGGCTATGCGCCCGTGATGCCAATATCCACGTTTGACCCCTCGGTGCTCATTGGGCGCGGCGGGCGCATCCCCGCACCCATGCAAGCGCTGAAAAACTGATTTGCATTTTTTTGTATAAACACCTTTCTTTTATCGCATACTACGGATAGTTACAAGAAAAGAAAGGAACCTTTGTATGAATATTTTTTATAAAATCTGTCTTGTGCTTTTAATTGTGGGCGGCTTGAACTGGGGCCTTGTTGGCATCTTCCAGTTTGACGCTGTGGCGTGGCTTTTCGGCGGCGCAGCAAGCTTTCTTTCGCGCGCAATTTTCACACTGGTGGGCGCGGCGGCCATTTGCTCGGTACCGGCGCTGTTTGCCACCGATTCGTGTGAGGGCACATCGGAAAAGCTGTAAGCTTATCCAATATAAAAGGCGGTGCGCTATAAGCGCACCGCCTTTTATATTGTTTATGTTTGCAAAATTGGGTTTTGCCGCTTTCTTTGCG
>JAGPHI010000048.1 GCA_018055565.1 Oscillospiraceae bacterium
AGATGTGTCTAACAGACAAAGCACCGAGTTTGCGCTTTCGGTCGGTATTGCGGTATTGGTAATTTCCTGCCCTTGTGCATTGGGCCTTGCAACACCCGTTGCTATTATGGTGGGCACGGGTAAAGGCGCCGAAAACGGCATTTTGATTAAATCGGGCGAGGCATTGCAGCTGGCGTGCACCGTCAATACGGTTGTGCTTGATAAAACAGGCACAATTACCGAGGGCAAGCCCCGCGTTACGGATGTATTACCGCGCGAAAACACTTTACGCGAAACGCTTTTGCAATTAGCGGCAAGCGTGGAAACCGCCAGCGAGCATCCGCTTGCCCATGCGATTATGGCCGAAAACACTTTGCCGCTTTTGCCTGCGCAAAGCTTTCGTGCCGTGCCCGGAAAAGGTGTGGCAGCTACAATTACGGGCAAAACGATACGCGCGGGCAACGAAGCCTTTTTAAAGGAAGAGGGCACACAGCTTACAGCACAGCAGGCAAGTTTGGCCGCACGCTTTGCAGATGAGGGCAAAACGCCGCTGCTGTTTGCGGATGAAACAGGCTTTCTGGGCATCATTGCCGTGGCGGATACCATTAAAAAAACCAGCGCCGAAGCCATCCAAAACCTTGCAAAGCTGGGTGTGGATGTTATGATGCTTACAGGCGATAACGAGCGCACGGCAAAAGCAGTGCAAAAGCAGCTTGGCATCGGCAGCGTGAGAGCGGGCATTTTGCCCGATGGCAAAGAAAAAGAGATTGTTAAGCTGCAAACACAGGGCAAGCGCGTGGCGATGATTGGCGATGGTGTCAACGATGCGCCTGCGCTTGCAAGAGCCGATGTGGGTATTGCTATTGGCGCCGGCACAGATATTGCAATTGAAAGCGCCGATATCGTGCTGATACGTAGCGATTTGCGCGACGCAGTAACCGCAATACGCCTTTCGCGCGCGGTGCTGCGCAATATTAAGCAAAATTTGTTTTGGGCGTTTTTTTATAACAGCATCGGCATCCCGCTTGCTGCGGGGGTTTTATATCCGATGCTGGGGCTAAAGCTTAGCCCCATGTTTGCCGCTGCCGCTATGAGCCTTTCCAGCGTGTGCGTGGTGCTAAATGCGCTGCGTTTGCGCACATTTAAAGCAAGTTTTATCAACGAAAATGCGGCAAATCAACCGCCCACAAAAGAAAAGGAGAGAAAGAAAATGGAAACAGTAATCATGACAATTGAAGGTATGAGCTGCGGGCATTGCTCTGCACGTGTAGAAGCCGCTTTAAACGCTATTGCAAGCGTCAGCGCCACAGTAAACCTTGCAGAGAACACAGCCACCATAACCCTTGCAGAATCTGTGCAGGATAGCGCGCTGAAAGATGCGGTAGAAAAGGCAGGCTATCCTGTAACGGGCATTACCCGCCAATAACGCACCCTGCAATACGGTTTTTCAAGAAAGGAATATGACATGCAAGCAGATAAAGAGCAGGTGTGCCGCCTGATAAAAACGGCGCGCGGGCAGTTGGATGGCATTCTTGCTATGATAGAGGCCGATCGGTATTGTATTGATATCTCTAATCAATTGCTGGCTACGCAGTCGCTACTGGGCAAAGCAAACAAAGAAGTGCTGAAAGCACACATTTTTTCCTGCGTACAGTCGGCTTTTACCGAGGGCAATGCCGAAGAAAAAATCAATGAAGTGCTTGCCATTGTAGACAAGCTGGGGAAATAGCCATGAAAGAGAAAGTCGCTCAAAAATTGCGCTTTAAACGCGGCTATGGCGTTTATGTATGGCTTGCGGCGCTGCTTGCTTTCTTCCTTTTATTTCAATTATGTAAAAACAATATGTCGGTGATGGATTTTTTCACCCGATATATTACAGCCCCTTATAAACAATTTGTGGGCAGCATCATGGCCGTTTTGCCGTTTTCTGTAGCTGAATGGCTTTGCTGCGCGCTGGTAATTGGCTGCATAACGTATGTTATAATAACGATAAAACGCATTATTGCTGCAAAAGGGCACAGAGCTGAAAAGGTGTTTCACTTTGCACTGACGGTACTGTGCATTCCGCTTACGGTTTACGCCGGGTTTACCGCTTTATGGGGCGCAAACTATTATACGCAAAGCTTTGAAAGCCGCAGCGGCCTTGTAGCCGCGCCGGTTTCCGTGCAGCAGCTTTACGATACTACCGCGCTTTTTGCGCAAATGGCCAATGACGCCGCCGCAAAAACGGCGCGCGATGAAAACGGCCTTTTTGCAGGCAAGCAAGACGAAATTTTTGCAAAAAGTAAAACGCTGTATCGCCCGCTGGAAGAGGAATATCCCTTTTTAAAAGGGGCAGAGCTTGGCGCAAAACCCATGCTTTTATCCGAAGTGATGAGCATTATGAATTATACGGGTTTTTATTTTCCCTTTACGGGCGAATCCAATATCAATATTTATGAACCTGCGGCATTTATGCCCTCTACGATAGCGCACGAAATTGCGCATCAGCGCGGCATTGCGCCCGAGCAAACGGCCAATTTTCTCAGTGTGCGCGCCTGTGCGCTGTCGCAGGATGTCAATTATCAATATTCCGGTTATTTGCTGGGATATGTGCATCTGTCTAACGCCTTGTATGCCGCCGATTATTCGCTTTGGTGCAATGTGGCGCAAAGCCTTTCGCCGCTTGTAGTGGCAGATCTTGAGCACAATCGCCAGTACTGGCAAAAATACGAATCGCCTGTGGCAGACGCGGTGGACGCTACTTATTCAGAATTTTTAAAAAGTTACGACCAAGAGCTTGGCTCGAAAAGCTATGGTGCTGTGGTGGATTTATTGGTGGCGTATTACGCATAGCATGTACAAAAAAGCCCGTTACATTGCGCATATCGTGCAATGTAACGGGCTTAACATTTGTTATAATTAAACTGTGTACCAATATTTTCTATCCATATTGCGATACTGCACGGCTTCGCTGACATGCTGCGTGTCAATACTTTCACTGCCATCTAAATCGGCGATTGTGCGGCTTACTTTCAGCACACGGTCATATGCTCTGGCCGAAAGCCCCATGCGTTCAAATGCCAGCTTTAACAGCTTGTCTGCGCCTTTGGTTAGGCGGCATACGCGGCGCAACATCGCGCTGGGAATTTGCGCATTACAGGTGATGGAGGTGCCCGCAAAGCGCTTTTGCTGCACGCTGCGCGCTTTTGCCACGCGCATGGCAATATCTGCGCTGCATTCGCCTTCGGCTTCGCTTGAAATATCGGCATACTCCACAGGCGGCACCTCAACGTGCAAATCAATGCGGTCCAATAGCGGGCCGGAAATGCGCTGCAAATAACGGTCTATCGCACTTTGTGTACAGGTGCAAGCGCGTGTTGGGTGGCCAAAATATCCGCAAGGGCAGGGGTTCATTGCGGCAATCAGCATCATACGGCACGGAAAGCATGCGCTGCCCGCAACGCGGCTCACGGTGACAACGCCGTCCTCTACAGGCTGGCGCAAAATTTCCAGTGCATCTCGATGAAACTCCGGCAGCTCATCTAAAAATAAAACGCCATTGTGTGCAAGGCTAATTTCGCCGGGGCGCGGCAGCGCGCCGCCGCCCGAAAGCCCCGTGGCGCTAACCGAGTGATGCGGCGAACGAAATGGCCGCTGTGTAATTAGCCCCACGCCTTTTTTCATATTGCCCGCCACTGAATAAATCTTGGTGGTTTCCATCGCTTCCTCGCGCGAGAGGGGCGGCAAAATGCCGGGCAGGCGCTTTGCAAGCATGCTTTTTCCTGTGCCGGGCGAGCCGATCATCAAAAGATTGTGCCCGCCTGCGGCGGCAATTTCCAGCGCACGCTTTGCCTCCGGCTGCCCGCGCACATCGGAGAAATCCAGTGCCTCCTGTATTGCTTGCGCGGCAAATTCCAGCACTGGCACGCGCTGCAAAAGCGTTTCGCCCGCAAGGTGCGCCACCACTTGTTTTACGTTTTCAACCGCATAAATTTCAATGTTTTCCACAGCCGAGGCTTCCAGCGCGTTTTCGGCGGGCAAAAACACCGCCTTAATGCCAGCCGCCGCAGCAGCTATCGTCATGGGCAAAATGCCGTTTACGCCGCGCACGCTGCCATCCAGCGACAATTCGCCCATAAAGGCCCAATCCTGCGGCAAGGCTTTAATTTGCTCGCTGGCGGCAAGCAGCGCCAAAAGCACAGGCAAATCGTAAACTGGGCCCGTTTTTTTTATGTCCGCAGGCGCAAGATTCACAGTAATGCGGCTGACAGGCCATGTAAAATTCAGGTTTTTCAGCGCGCTGCGCACGCGGTCGGTGGCTTCTTTTACTGCATTATCAGGCAGCCCCACAATCGCAAATTGCGGCAAACCGCCGCTGATATCCGCTTCCACGCTGACGCAAAAGCCCTCTAGCGCAAACACGCCCATGCTTTGCACCTTTGCAAACATCGCCACCACTCATTTCTGAAAATATAGTACAATAGTAGCATTTTAACCGCGTTTTTGCAATGCGGTAATTGTGCGCATGCGCAAAAGCACGAAAGTGGATTGATTATTGTCTTAAAATGTTGTAAAATAAGCATACTGTATATAAAACTGTTTATATGATAATTTGCAGAAAAGGTGCTTTAACTCAAACTTAAAGCTAGGTGATGATATTGTCTACGCGTCTTTCGGATTTTGCCCAGCGCTTTCGAAAACAAATTTTGATTGCGTTTGATATTTTTGTGGTATCCTTTTCCTATATGCTGCCGTGGATTATGATTCAAGGGCGCACCTCGTTTACCCGCTACAATAGTGTTTTGTGGGCAAGCTGTTTCTTTTTTGTATGCTGTTATGAGATTATTTATGGTTTAATGGGCATGTACGACAGCCTTTGGCGCTACGCTGAAATTGTGGAATTTTTTCGCCTTTGCGTGGCATCCATCACGGCTGTAGCCATCTTTGTGGTGGGCAGTTATACGATGTTTAATGAAACTGCGGTGCCCATTCCGGTTTATTTTTTAAGCGCCATGTTTGCTTCGGCACTCACGCTGTACTCGCGCTTAACGTATCGAATGTATCGCAATACAACCATTAAAACAAAAGGCAAGGCGCGCAGACGCGTGATGATTATCGGCGCAGGTGATGCGGCCTCCACGCTTTTGCACGAAACCTTTAAAAACAAATCGCAAGATATGAACATTATCTGCTGCGTGGACGACGCCAAAGAAAAGGTGGGGCGCTCCATCATGGGCGTGGAGATTATGGGCACCACCGAGGATATCCCCGAAATTGTTGAGCGCTGCGAAATTGAAACCATCTTGCTTGCCATTCCAACACTGGACGATAGCAACAAGAAACGCATTTTAAGCATTTGCAATAAAACAAAGTGTAATTTACGCATTTTGCCGGATATTGTAAAACTGATTGCCGATGGCAAAGATTTGCTCTCGCGCGTGCGTGACGTGCGCGTGGAGGATTTGCTTGGGCGCGATGAAATCGAACTGACAGACCTTACAAGCTCGCTTATAACGGGCAAAACTGTGATGGTTACGGGCGGCGGCGGGTCGATCGGCTCCGAGCTTTGCCGGCAAATTGCCTCTTGCAACCCGCAGCAGCTGATTATTGTGGACATTTACGAAAACAGCGCATATTCGGTGCAACAGGAGCTTGTGCGTGCATATGGCAAAAGCTTGAATCTAGCTGTGCGCATTGCGTCGGTGCGCGATTCAAAAAAGGTGGACGCGCTTTTTGAGAAATTTCGGCCCAATGTGGTGTTCCATGCGGCCGCGCATAAGCACGTGCCTTTGATGGAGGACGCGCCGGAAGAAGCCGTGAAAAACAACGTATTCGGCACCTACAATGTGGCGATGGCTGCCGAAAAATACGGCACCGAGCGCTTTGTGCTGATTTCCTCGGATAAAGCCGTAAACCCCACAAATGTAATGGGGGCAACCAAACGTGTATGCGAAATGATTGTGCAGTGTTTGGCGCAAAAAAGCAAAACAAGCTTTGTTGCGGTGCGCTTTGGCAATGTGCTTGGCTCAAACGGCTCGGTGCTGCCGCTGTTTAAAGAGCAAATTGCTGCGGGCGGCCCGCTTACCGTAACGCATCCCGATATCGTGCGCTATTTTATGACAATTCCCGAGGCCGTGCGCCTTGTATTAGAGGCGGGCTCTATGGGCAAGGGCGGCGATATTTTTGTTTTGGATATGGGCGCACCAGTGAAAATTTTGGAGCTTGCCGAAAACTTGATTAAGCTTTCGGGTTTTATCCCATACCGAGATATTGAAATCAAATTTACCGGTTTGCGTCCGGGCGAAAAGCTATATGAAGAGCTTTTGATGGATGAAGAGGGGATACAGCAAACGGCCAATCGCAAAATTTATGTTGGCGCACCCTTAAAGCTGAACAAAAACACCTTTTTTGATCATTTAAGCGCCTTAAAAGAAATTGCTTACAGCAATAACAGCGAAAATTTGGTGCAGGCACTGATTGATATGGTGCCAACATTTCATCACCAAACGCACGAGTACGATTAAGGAGAAAAGGCATGTATCAACGCTATGTAAAACGCTGTGGGGATTTTGCGCTTTCGCTGATTGGTGTTATCGTGCTTATGCCGGTGTTTTTGCTTTTATCGCTTTGGGTAAAGCTGGATTCAAAAGGGCCTGTGC
>JAGPHI010000049.1 GCA_018055565.1 Oscillospiraceae bacterium
TTTTATGGCATAAAAATAGAGAGCTGCGTAAAACGCAACTCTCTATCTTGGTGCCGCTGACCGGGGTCGAACCGGTACGAGTTATTCACCCGAGGGATTTTAAGTCCCTTGCGTCTGCCAGTTCCGCCACAGCGGCTAACCACTTGAATATGATACAATATTGCGCGCAAAATGTCAATGAAAAAACACAAGTTCTTTATATTTTTCCGTGCAAAATAGAATGCTTTTTTTGCGTACCGATAAAAAAAGCGGCGCTCTTGTATAAAAACACAAAAGCGCCGCCTATCGTATAAAAGGCTATTTTTGCAGCGTGCTTGCTTTTTGCAAGTGCTTGCTGTAATAAACCTGCGACACGGCAATCACTGCCGCGCAAATTACGAAATACGCAAAAAACAAGGGGTTTTGCATGCCGCCCGATAAGATAAACACGCTGCCCACAAGCGCCATAAACGGGCAAATAACGCCGCGCCATACGCTTTTGATATCGCCCTTGCGATACAGCTTGAACACTTGATAATATAGCGGAATATAGAGCAAGTAGCTAATGGTGATGGAAATTTCCGATATGTCGGAATTGGGCAAAAGCGCAAACTTAAGCGTAAGAAAGTGCACCACATACCAAAACAGGCCAATCGCAAATGCAAACAGCGACGAGTTTACGGGGATGTCGTATTTGTCGCTAAGCACAGACAGCTTTTTGGAAAACGGCATCATATTATCGCGCAGCGACATCGAGTAGGGCATACGGATAAAGCCCAGCACAATGCCGTTTACAGTGCCCATAACCGAAATAATCACAAACACGGTAATGATTTTGGCAAACATCGGGCCAAACAGGTTTGCAGCGGCAAACTCTACGTGCGCATCGCCCAGCGCCATAACTTGCTCGGCGCCTACATACGAGGTGATGCCCACAAAATACAGAATATAGCAGAACATAACGCACAGCGGCGCGATAATCAGCGCGCGCGGCAGATTCTTTTTTGAATCGCGGATTTCATGTGCAATAGAGGTGGAAATGGTCCAGCCGTCATACGAAAACGCAATCGGCCCCACAGCGGCAATCCATGTGGCACCTGTGAACGTGGCGGGGGTGATATTGGCAAAGCCTGCAACAGGGTCGCCAAAAATCAGCCCGCAAACGGCTAACAGCACAAGCGGCAGCATTTTAATAACGGTGGTCACGTTTTGAAACGCGCCGCCAAACTTAGCCGAAATGGTGTTATAAATAAAGCAGATGGTAAAAAAGGCAAAGCCGATGCCAATTTGCTGCATGAGTGTGTTTTCCCAGCCAAACAAGATGCAGGTGTAAATGCCCACAACCCAAGAAACCACAACGGCCAGCGTGGGATAGTAAATAAACACCTGAAACCAGCCAAAGCCGCATGCCGAGCGCTTGCCGCAAAATTGGTCCATATAAGTAACGGTGCCGCCGGGCGTATTTGTGCGCGAGGCAAGCTCGCCAAAGCAAAGGCCGCCAAAGATAATTGCCAGCGCCGCAATGACAAATACCACAACGCCAAGAAAAATGCTGCCCCCCGTCAGTTCAAGAATATTATCGCTTTTGAAAAAGATGCCCGAGCCGATGCAGATACCAATAATCATGGTAACAGCTGTGAAGAGACCGTATTTTTCCTTTGCCTGTTTCATCTGAATATCATTCCTTTACTAAAATTACTTTCCATTTCCCCCAAATTTGAAAGAAAAGCGCGGCCATTGGCCGCGCAAACAAACCCGCTTGATTTGCTTGAATGTATTATATTATAACAAACGAATTTGTGTTTGTCATTAATTGTTCACAAATTTCTGCTTGAAATATTTACAAAATCTTACCGCAGAACAAGCAATTTTTGCACTTTTATGTGAAATGTGTGTGCCAAGAATACAAAATGCACACAGAACGCTGTTTTTAGATAAATTGCAAGTTTTGCGTTTTGCAGCAGGGCTGCTCGTATATTGGCGCGGTAAACGGCATAAGATGTCGTAGGCAAATCCACTAGGGAGGTGTTGTGATGTTTTCGGCGTTTTTAGAGTTTATCGCAGGCAATATCTTGTATTTTGCGCTGCATCTTGAAAGCAGCAGCTTTCCGCGCCCGCTATCAGTCACAGAGGAAATCGCCGCCTTTGAAGCGTACCACAAAGGCGATTTAGCGGCACGCGATAAACTCATTCGGCACAATTTGCGTTTGGTGGCACATGTGGTGAAAAAGTATTTTTCATCGGGCCTTGAACAGGATGATTTAATCAGCATCGGCAGCATTGGTTTAATCAAGGCGGTGGGCAGTTTTGACAGCGCAAAGGGCGCGCGCTTTGCCACGTATGCCGCGCGATGCATTGAAAACGAAATCCTGATGCAGCTGCGCGCGGGGCGCAAAATGCAAAACACCGTTTCCATTCAAGAGCCGATTGAATGCGATAAAGAGGGCAACAGCCTATCCATCAACGATGTGGTGGCAGACAGCTTTTATATGGACGAGGATTATGAATGCAAAGAAGAAAAGCAAAAGCTATATAATGTAGTAAAAATGCTTTCGGGGCGCGAGCGGCAAATTATCATTTTACGCTATGGGCTTTCGGGCGCAGCGCCGCTTACGCAGCAGGAGGTATCCGAAATACTGAAAATCAGCCGCAGCTATGTTTCGCGCATTGAAACTAAAGCGCTTGCCATCATGCGCGGCGAAATGAGCACATAAGCAGCTTTTAAAACCTACAGCAAAGCGTTTTTTTACAGATTGCTTTAAAGCGCTACTTGTAAAGCATCACTTTTAAAGCGATACTTGTAAAGCATCACTTGCAAAGCGTTACTTAAAAAATGTACTTTACAGCGTTAATTGCTTATTTATTCTGCGCACAGCGGCGGCATTCAACTTTTGCACCTCGCGGTCATAGGTAAATATGCCGTTTATTTCATCCTCAACGTCGCTAACTTGCGTGTAAATTGCGGCTGAAAGCCCGTCTTTGAGGGCGGGGATCACCTCGGTTTCATATAGCTGTACAAAGGCTTTGGTTAATGCGTTGCCGTTTTGAAACATGCGATAGCCAAACAGCTTGTCGCTGCTCATGTGCGCTTCGCACGGGCAGCTATATCCGCCAAATTCCGTCAGCGCCTGCACGCGGCCTTGTTTGTCCGCTTGCAGGCGATATTTTTTATAATAGATGTGCTTTGAACAAAAATCGCCTGCGCCTTGATCATGCCATCCGCTGGCCGCGTCGATGCTGCGCGTGGCGTCAAGGCGGCGCAATGCCTCGGTGATGCGCGCGGAATCAAATTGCCCCCAGCCCTCGTTAAACGGCACCCACACCGCAAGGCTAACCGTGTTATACAAGGTGTTCACGGTGTCTTGCATGTCGCGTTCAAATATGGCGCGTCCCTCGGCGTTTTCGCGCCCAAAGCGCTTATAATAACAGTCGTTTAGTGTTTTGCCAAGAAAGGGCAGCACCTGCGTTACAAGTGAAGAATAGGGCGCGCCGCCGCTAACAAAATCCTGCCACACCATAATGCCCAGTCGGTCGCAGTGATAATACCAGCGCAAAGGCTCGATTTTAATATGCTTGCGCAGCATATTAAAGCCCATCGCCTTAATTTGCGATAATTCCCAGATGATGGCCTCGTCTGATGGCGGCGTGTACAGGCCGTCGCTCCAATAGCCTTGATCCAAAAGCCCTGTGTGAAAAATGGGCTTGTTGTTGAGTAATAAGCGCATTTTGCCGCGCGCGTCAGGCCCGGTAGAAAATTTGCGCATGCCAAAATATGTGCACACCTTGTCGGCCCCTGCGGTAATTTCTGCGGTATACAAAAACGGGCTGTCTGGGCTCCAGCTTTTATATTTTTCAATGGCAATCGCAAAGGATGTGTGCTTTGTTTCTTCGGTGGCAACGCATTTTTCACCGTCAAAAATTTTCACGGTGAAAAGCGGCGCGGCTTTAAAATCCGCTTGTATGGTAAAGTGGATTTTGCCCTCGTCGTATAGCGGTGTCAGCTTTACGTTTTGGATATATTCGCGCGGCACGCTTTCCAGCCAAACGCTTTGCCAAATGCCGCTTTGCGGGGTGTACCATATGCCGCCGCGATTTTTGCGTTGTTTGCCATATGCGTATAAAGGCCCGTCGCCCTCGTCGCGCACTGCAACGCAAAGCTTGTTGATGCCGTTTTGTATCGATGTATCAAGTATCTCAATAGAAAAGGGGAGATACCCGCCGGCATGTGCGCCAATTTCCTTGCCGTTTAAATACACGGTGCAGCATTGATCCACTGCGCCAAAATGCAAAAGCAAGCGCTTGTCGCAATCTGTTTTTGCGTAAAATTCGCACCAGTACCATAACGTTTCTTCCGATGTGGGCGCTTTTGCGGCGCCGGATAAAACACATTCGGGCGAAAACGGCACAACAATTTCGCCGTCCGCCACACGCGGCATGGCAATTTCCTTGCTGCGCACAGCATAGCTCCATACACCGTTTAGCGATTGCCACGATTCGCGTTGCAGCTGCGGGCGCGGATATTCGGGCAACGGGTTTTCGCGGCAAAGGGTTTTGCCCCAGCGCGTATATAAGGTTTTTAGTGTTGGGCTATTCATGGGCGATTTCCTCTTTTGTATCAATTTGCAAAAGCCGATTTTACACCGTTTCGGCCTTTGGCTGATGTGCGCGCACGCGGGCGTGATAGCTTTTGGCGGCAAAATATAGCGGAATAAAGGTAAGTGCCAGCAACATGGCTGCCCAAATAAAAATGCTTTCGGTGGGGATGTTTTCTGTGATGCCAAAGCTGTTCACCACAGTGCCCGCGCCGTTTTTGATGATGATATTGCCTATCAAAGTGCCGATAATCATGGGTAAAAGCGTAAAAAACACGATGCGCACGCCCTCAAACTGCCCGCGATTTGTTTCGGGATAAAGCTGTTTTGTCCACATGGTAAGAGCCTGTGTAAAAAGCACATATCCCGCACCGCTTAAAAATACGCCAATAAACAGCGGCAAATTTTGTGCAGAAAACAGCAAAGCGGGGTTCACCATGCTGGGCAAGGCGCGCAGATAAATCAGCAAAAGCCCCGCGATATTAACCAGCACGGCAACCGTAACCAGTAAGGGCGTTTTGTTTTTATTAATCGCAAAAATGGCGGGGATAGAAAAGAGCATGGCTAATATCAGCCCAATGCCTTGCACAAGGCCCATTGTGTCGGCGGTAAACCCCAAATAATAAATCATCCAGTTTCCCATGTGCACAAAATAGATGTTAAACGGGATAAAAAACAGCATTGCAGTGATGCTGGATAACAAAAGCTCTTTATGGTGCAGCACGGTTTTGATATCAAAAACGGCAAACATTTGCCGCACAAAGCTGCCCTTGCAATGTGCTTGCAGCGTGGGGCTGTCTTTCAAAAAAATCAGCGAAAAGATGCCCACGCAAATTACAAAGCCGCCCATCACCCAAAATAGCCGCTGGTAATTATCCTCGGCGCCAATAAGCATCCCGCCCAAAAGCGTGCCCGCAATCGTGCCAATAACCGGCTGTGTTGCCAAAACCGCACCCATTTGCCCACGGTTTTGGTTGGTTGTCATATCATTCGTCCATACATTATAGCCCGCGTCGTTACCCATCGAGCCAAAAAAGCTCATCACGCAATCGGCCAGCACCACCAAAACGCCCGCGGCTGCCACGGCCTTTGCGCCGCCAACAGCACCCGAAACAATAAATTCTGTCATGCCAAAGCCAATCGTGCAAATGCCCCATGCAATATACCCGATAGACACATAATGCCTGCGCGCGCCGCGCCGATCAGAAATGGTGCCAAAAAAGAACGTGGACAGCGTGGTAACAAGTGCGGAAGCAATAACCATTGCGGTAACAATGCCAGAATCTTTTGCAATTTTGGCATATACAAAGGTGTTAAACCACTGGTTTTCCATGTTCCAGCATAGCTGCCCCGCCAGCCCAAGCCCCCATACCAACGCCCAGAATGCAAATGGTTTTAATGCTTTTTGTTCTTTCATACCAACAATTCCTTTCAGCCTCGTTTAAGGGTAAACTTATAACAAGACGGGCAGCCAAATGACCACCCGTCCGGTTTTTTGCGTCTAAGCTTTGCTGTATAGAAGGAAAGCCAAAATCACGTATGCAATTGTATTGCTTGCTAAAACCGAACAGCGGTGTTCGGCACCACTTCTTCGCAAATACTGTTTGCAAGTAAAGGCGAAAAGGTGTCGCATGGCATCGGGCGTGCATAATAATATCCCTGCACGACATCGCAGCCTAAATCCGTTAAAAGTTCAATGTTTTCGCGCGTTTCCACGCCTTCGGCAACGGTGTGGATGCCCAAATTTTTGGCCATCGAAATCATGCTGGAAATCACGGTTTTTGCGCGTGCCAAATCGCGGTATTGGGCAAAAAACGTGCGGTCTAGCTTAATGATATCCACAGGCAAGTTTTTCAAAAGCCCTAGCGAGGAATACCCGCTGCCAAAATCGTCTATCGAAAGGCTAAAGCCATATTTGTGCAGCCGCGCCAGCACGTCGATAAGCACATTTTCGTTATCCACAACCGTGCTTTCGGTTAATTCGATTTCAATCAGATTCGGCGAAATATCATAGCGCCGAACAATGCGCTCCAGCTCCTCCACAAAATCGTCCTTGCGCAGGTGCAAGCGCGAAAAATTCACCGAAAC